>NZ_JBFRKG010000040.1:0-46601 GCF_041469325.1 Shewanella sp. 10N.286.51.B8 | reverse complement strand
CAAAATAAGTTACAGTCTCGAATCAATCAGCAAATTATAGATATAAAAAAACCGTCAATTGACGGTTTTTTTAGTTTTACATACTGTAATGAGGGCTAATTATAGACCGGCATCAGCACGTAAGATTTCAGCTTTATCAGTCGCTTCCCATGGGAATTCGTTACGGCCGAAGTGACCATAAGCAGCAGTTTGTTGGTAAATTGGGCGAGCCAAATCCAACATCGCTGTTAGGCCGTAAGGGCGCAGTTCGAAGTGTTGACGAACTAACTTAATTAATACGTCTTCTGATACTTTACCGGTACCAAATGTTTCGATGCTAATTGAGGTAGGCTCTGCTACACCGATTGCATAAGAAACTTGGATTTCACAACGATCTGCAAGCCCTGCAGCGACGATGTTCTTCGCTACATAACGTGCAGCGTATGCAGCACTACGGTCAACTTTTGATGGGTCTTTACCTGAGAAAGCACCACCACCATGACGCGCCATGCCGCCATAGGTATCAACGATGATTTTACGACCGGTTAAACCACAGTCACCTACAGGGCCACCAATAACAAAACGGCCAGTTGGGTTGATGAAGTACTTAGTATCTTTGTTTAACCACTGTGATGGTAAAACTGGCTTAATGATGGTTTCCATTACGCCTTCGATTAAGTCTTCCTGACTAACATCTTCACGATGTTGAGTTGATAGAACGATTGCATCGATACCAACAATTTTACCTTCATCATAAGCAAAGGTAACTTGGCTTTTTGCATCTGGGCGAAGCCAAGGTAAGGTGCCATCTTTACGTACTTCAGATTGACGTTTCACAAGTTTGTGAGCGTAAGTAATAGGAGCAGGCATTAATACGTCAGTTTCGTTGCTGGCATAACCAAACATTAAACCTTGGTCACCAGCGCCTTGTTCTGCAGGATCACTGCGGTCAACACCTTGGTTGATATCAGGAGACTGCTTACCAATGGCATTTAAAATGGCGCAAGAATCAGCATCAAAACCCATATCAGAATGGGTGTAACCAATTTCACGCACTGTTTTACGCGTGATTTCTTCGATATCAACCCATGCAGAAGTTGTGACTTCACCACCGACTAATACCATGCCTGTTTTTACGTAAGTTTCACAAGCAACACGCGCTTTAGGGTCTTGCTCTAAAATTGCGTCTAATACTGCATCAGAAATCTGATCAGCGATTTTATCTGGATGACCTTCTGAGACCGACTCAGAGGTGAACAAGTGGTTTGCCATAATGGGAAATCTCGTCTTTTTGAATTTGAACGTGTAGAGGTATCTACATCTAGACGTCTATTTTAGTCGAATTTAAAAATGATAACACCCCCCAATACGATAATAAGTCAAAAATTGTGCAATGCCGCAAATAATTAAATTCAACCTAAAAGCTTGTTTAGGAATTAGTTGTGCTTATCTTTATGATTGTATTAGTTTAATGTGTTTTTTGTGGTGATATTTTTTAAGGCTGTATGCTAAATTAAACAATTTATTTAGCCAGTGGATTTGGGCTTATCAATAGAGGCTCCCTTATTGACTTACTAGAAATATGGTCATTAAGCCTTATGTAAACCAGCAAGATTCCACTTTATTGTACCTATACAGAGTTTGATAAGCCTTAAGAGAGGCTAAGCTCTGAAAAAATACTGTGGTTAACCTCGTGTCTTTATTGAATAAAATCAGACAAGTAAGTTGTATTTTAAATAATGCTGCTGTGCCTTTAGCATTTATCACTAAAAAAAGCGCTAATATCAACACAAATCGCTTGTTAAATAAATGTAAACGTAATTGTTAGCTGGTACGCTATTTTGTATACTACCAAGCTATAACTCATAATATTTATTTATATAAAGTGACTGTTTATATTTCGATACAAGTTGTAACACTGGTCAATTCCTTTATTAACAGTGGCTTAATTAATTTTGTATCAAACAACTTGTGCGTAGAATGGTTTTTATTTGATTTATATTTATGATGACTAGTGAAAATAATAATAATAACAAATTACTAGGTGAGACTTGATGGCATTACTTCAGTATCAAATAGGGCCGTGTACGTTAGATTGCAGCATAATGACCTTAAGCTGTGGTGATAAGACAATTAAGTTGTCGGCTAAAGTGTTTGAGTTGCTGAAACTGTTTATTGATAGTCCAGATCATATTGTTTCTCGCCAAACAGCAATTGATACCATCTGGGATGGTAACCAAGCTGTTGGTGAAAAAGGTTTCACTAATTCAGTATGGCTAATACGAAAATCCTTTAAAGATTTACATATTGAAGCTGATTTACTGCTGACATTACCAAAACTTGGTTACCAATTAGTGTTACCGATTTCATTAATTTCTTCAGCTAATGAGGAGACGAGTCTTTCAGATATCACTCACAAAAAGGCAGGCCGTAAACATACCGTGTTGGCAGTTTTTGTGCTCGCATTTGTGATACTACTCAGTTATTCCGCTTATCAATTTATCAAATCTTTTACAGAGCCTGAAGCCGCAGCCGCTTTGGCGTCACCAATAAAAAATAAAGTGACCAATTTTGAAGGGGTTGAAGAGCATATTGCCGTGTCCAATGATGGCAAATACCTTGCGATGCAATGGCGTAATGGTCAGCAACCGGGCAAAATTTATATTAAAGAGCTTAATAACAATGACTCGCCACTGAAATTAATTTCGTTTGTCGATAGTGAAGAAGCTTCTCCCGCTTGGTCGCCGTCCGATCAAAAACTGGCTTACGTGCGAGTTTTAGCTAGTGGTGTTTGCCAAGTAAGAGTAAGGCATTTACAGCAAAATACCGATGATCTTGTGACTGAGGGCTGCTTTTATTTGCCATTTAAACGAGTACTGAGCTGGTCAAAAAATGATGAAGATACACTTATTTTTGCGAAGCAATTAACTGATAGAGTGGCTTTGTTTTCATATTCGATGTCGACAAAGCAAAGTACACAATTAACCAAGCCCGGTAAAAACGAGGTAGACTTTTCGCCTCATCAATTGACCAATAATGATGAAATTGCGTTTATCAGAGAAAAAAGTTCATCACTTCAAATGAGCCTGCTATTAAAACGTGGTGAAAGTGATGTTGTTGATTTAATAGCGAATAGTGTCAGTATTATTGACTATGACTTTAGTTATCAAAATGACAGCTTTTATGTGAATCATATTGAAGGATCAAATTTAGTGATTTCTAAAATTGATCTGTTAGGTAATGTTCAGCATACCATTCCATTTACTGGCTTAATCAGTAGCGTCACTTATTCCGATGTGACCGAGACGCTATTTATTAGCGAGCACATTTCAAAAGAGTATATTGCACAACTGAGCTATCAAAACCAAAAAGTACTGCGAAAAATCTCCTCATCTTCACGAGACATGTATGCCCGTTATTCAAAAAAGACTGGTGATATTTTATTTTTGTCAAATCGTTCAAAATTGTGGTCCACCTGGAAAAATAACCAAGTCACTAGTAAAAACCTGACTAAAAGCATGGGGAATGCAGGGGTCGTGGGGGTATCGCCTACCAGTGAGATGTTTGCCGTCACCATCAACCGTAATGATAAACAAACCTTATATTTAGGTAATATTCAGTCGGAACTATTTGAAAGAGTTGATATTGGCGATCTTGCAGCCGAAAACATCAGTTGGTCTAAAGATGGCAAGGCTATCTATTTTAAAGGCACTGAAAATGAGAGTAGTGGCATTTATCGTTATTCACTTGATGATAAATTACAGCCAATTAAGTTTGGCCAAGGGAATTATGCTGTTGAAGGTGAGTCCCCAGATATACTGTATATGTCGAAGTTTAATTTAAATGGTATTTGGCGTTTTGATGCCAATACTAATGAAGTTAGCCAGATTACCGATCGTTTAGCTAAATATGATTTTGGCTCATTTTACTATGAAGATGGCTTTGTATATTTCGTCGAACGCACAGTAAAACAAGACCTGATCCAACGAATCAACGCTGCTGGCGAGATACAAACTGTGATGTCATTTCCAGCGAATACAGTGCGCAAGTTTTTTGGTTTATCAAGCGCTGATGAACAGTCTTTATTGTTAACATTAAAGGTTGCTAACGAGGCCGATGTTGTTGGTTATCGCCTCTAACTAGTGTTGTTAGTGTTATGTTTGCGTAGTTAACTGTCTGTATTTAAACAAAAAAGATAATTAAAAGATATAAGCTAGACAAGCGCAGATATAAATATGAGTATTAAATGAATCTGAGGTTGTTGTGACAATGTTCCTTGCACGTTATTAATTGGTTAGAGCCTGAAAAAGGCCGAATAACAAAAAATAACGTGAAGGAATGGAAATGAAATTTAATAAATGCACGCTCGCATTATGCGTCTCAACCGCCATTCTGTCGGGTGCTCTACATGCGAATGCTCAGACCGAATCAGTATCAGCATATGGTAGCGCTCAGCAGCAAGAACGCGCGACCTATACTCTATATTTAACAAATGCCGCAGCTATCGAGCGCCAAGGTGATAAACGCGATTACACGCAACGCCTTGCTGAAGTTAGCAAATTACAAGATCAAGTATTCAACCAAATTAAAGCCATTGATCCGCAGGCAATATTAACAGCGCGTTCAGGGTTAGTTGCGAATATAATCAATGTTGAACTGCAAAGCGGCTCAGTTGCTCAAGTTAAGGCGCTTGATGCAGTGCAACGTATTTTCAGTGCCAGCAATACTAGCAGCGTTAAGCAAACTGAAGCGATTCAGTCTGTTCAGCAAAATGCTACGGTAATGGCCGATGAAGAAGTCGCCTTACTGACTCCATATACTGGCAATGAATCGGCTGGTGCTGGTGTTAGCGTTGCAATCATTTCTACCGGTATTGATTACACTTTACCAATATTTGGTGGTTCAGGTGTTTATGGCGAAAATAATGACCCTGAAACGCCTCCACCGGCTGGCAGTTATTTAGAAGCCTTAGAAAATGGCGCTATTGAATATAGCGGCTTCCCTACAGCGGTAGTTGCAGGTGGTTGGGATTTTTCAAGCGAAAACTACGGTAATGACGCTAACCCAATCGATCAAAACCTAAGCTATGAGTCTTGGGATGGCTGGGTATACCCTACAGGCATGGGGACTGAGCTTGCGAGTATCGTGCATCAACTTGCACCTGGTGCATCACTTCATGCTTATAAAGTCTATAACGTATCGGGCGCAAGTTGGGACCCTACTTATATTACGGCGTCAGGACCTTCATTAGATAAACTTGTTCAAGCCTTTGAGCATGCTCTTGACCCTAACCAAGATGGTGATATTAGTGACCGTATCGATATTGCATTACTAGAGGCTTCTGGCGCGGGTGCATTTTTTGATATCGATGGTAATGCCTCGGTAAGTTTAGTGCAATTGATGATTGAACGTGTATCAGCTCAAGGTATGACTGTCGTCACTCATGCTGGAGATTTAGCTGAGTACTCACTTTATGGTGACGCTGAAGCTAAACACCGTAACTGGATTTCAGCTGAAGGTAGTGCGACTTCGGCAATTACTGTTGGTGCAGTAAACTATGCTGACGATGGTGAAACACTTGTTGTACCTGAATGGGCTGCAATGGGCCCAGTGCGTGGCTCACAAACGTTAAAGCCTGAAATTGTCACTTTCACTGACAATCAGCCAGTGGTGCATATTTCCAATGCAGATGAAACTGCAGCTAAGTACGGTATGCGCTCTGGCTCTATGGCAGGTGCTGCAAGAATTGCTGCCGCTGCTGCGGTGATTAAAAGTCAGTTCCCAGGTTTTGGTCCTGCTGAAATTAAAGCTGTTTTAGCTAACACTGCTAATATCGATAGTATTTTAGAAAGTGATGAAATTACCCCTGCTGAAATCTATTCTATTGGTCATGGTGTTGAAGATTTAGATGCTGCAATCAGCTCGCCTTTAGTGGCTTGGGAAAGCGCTTCAAATCAACCTTACGTTCAATTTGGTATGCATGAAATTGCAGATACTAAAACAGTTCATAAGAATATCACTGTTCGCAATGTCTCAGATACCGCTCAGACCTACAGCTTATCGTTTAAAATGGTCGGTGATAAAGCTGCCCATGAAGCATTAACACTTAACTTGCCTGAATCAGTGAATATCCCTGCTAATTCAAGTGTGGTTATACCTGTCTCTATGATAGTTGATGCTAATAAACTGCCACAATGGCCGTTGATGAGCACTGCGGATCATACTGACGCTAACTTAAAAGCAACTGAGCTAAATGGTTACATTAGCTTAATGTCTGAAGGTAAGCCTGAGCTTAATCTTGGTTGGATGGTAAAAGCGCGTCACAGCACCTCGATTACTAAACGCCCAAACGCGATTGAGTTTCCGACTTATCTAGGTTGGAACCCAGACACTTTCCAAACAGAATGGAATCACTTAGCTTGGGGTCGTGAATTATACCCTGATGATGAGTTTGGTAATGGCAGTTATCAAGGTTATGTGGCTTCATTCATTAATGATTCTAAGACTGAAACAACCTTTCAAGCTTATCCGTTAATTTTACAAAACCGTACCGTTAGACCTGATTTAGAAAATGTTAAAGGTCATAAAATCAAAGCTGTTGGTGGCGCTATTTTTGATGATGCCATGTGTACGGTTTCAGGTAAGAAGCTAAATATTGCCGTAAGCTTATTCGACCGCGCAGATGTGGCACTGGCTAACTTTCAAGAGCGTGGCCCACAGCTATTTGCTTATGACCTATTTTTTGAATCGGTTG
Source organism: Shewanella sp. 10N.286.51.B8 (assembly GCF_041469325.1). NCBI lineage: Bacteria > Pseudomonadati > Pseudomonadota > Gammaproteobacteria > Alteromonadales > Shewanellaceae > Shewanella > Shewanella sp. 10N.286.51.B8. Next base: position 39,868 of record NZ_JBFRKG010000040.1, on the reverse strand, counting down.
TTTTAGAAAATGGTTGGAATGAGAGTTTTTCAGATGGCTACATTTGGGATGAAGCGCAGCAAGTAAACCAGCCACGTATTGCGTTAAATGCCAAAGGTCAACCAGCGACATATGTAATTGATTACAGCGTTGCTTATGACTACACCAACCCAAATGGTCGTATGAAAGAATCTACCCTACCAACGTATTTTACCAATAATGGCAAAAATATCGTTTCTCAGGTTTGTCTTGAAGACCTATATCACCACGAGCTTGATAGCGTAGAAGATTTTGACCAAAACTTTGGTTTCCATATTCAAACCGACCGCCACACAGGTAAAGAACAATACGAACCAATTGCACAATTTAACCCGATTAAAGGTGGTAATTATGCAGTTGAAGAGTCTTGTTACTTTGATTGGTTTACCGGCATGGATGTGTGTACCGATGTAGCAAATGACCGCTCTGTTCATGTTGGTTTTGCGGCAATGGGTCAAGATGCTGAAGTTGGCGAGCTAGCGTTTTCACCAACCTATACTGCTCAACCAGGTGAAGAGGTTTATATCGCTTCAGTGGGCGCATCTGATTTAGGTGGTATCGGCCAGATCCCTGCACCGAAAGATTTCATGGTTGTTAGTGTAAACGATGACTTTATGCAAATTGGCTATAACGCAATGGTAGATGATGATGGTTCTATTGTTGCAAAAGCACAGGCTAACCAAGTCTTTAGCGTTGCAGAAGGCGCTGAAATGAATACTGTTTTAGGAAAGATTGAGCTGGATACTCAGGGCTTCTTTACTTACGGTTCAACAGACTTTGAGCCGCTTGAATTGCATATCGTTAATTCAGTTACAGGTACGCCTTTTGCGATTGACCAAGAAACTCATGAGTTATACGTGGTTAATCCATCAGCGCTTGATTTTGAGAATAACCAAGAATTTGAACTTAAAATCCTTGCTCAAAAAGGCAACACAGTTGGTGAAACCGAAAGCATTAAGGTGATGGTCACGGACGTGAATGATATTGCGCCAGTAGTTGATGAAGACGTTGCCGCTGCTATGCCGACTCCTCAATTGACCTTCAAAAAAGGCGATTCAGCAAGCTTTACCATGGATATCGATGGACTGTTTATGGATGTCGAAGGTAACAGCTTAAGCTACACAGTTGAAGGTTCAGGCTTTACTGCACTGGCTATCGCTGGCACTCAAATCACGGGTGAACTTGATAGTGAAGGTAGTCATCAACTAACTGTTACGGCTTCTGACGGTGTGAATGAAGTGAGCCACACGTTAACTGTAGAGTCAACGTATGAAAAAGACAGTGGTGGTAGCTTAGGTATGTTATCTCTGCTGTTCGCAGGTCTTATCGCACTGCGTCGTCGTTTCTAACTGGCTAAACACTTGCTTGTTTAACCCTGGTAGGGAAAGCCGAATTCGGCTTTCCCTTTATAAAAAGAATAATAGGTTATCAAATGAAATTAAGTAGTAGATATTTGGTTCTTAGTGCTGTGAGTTCAGTATTGGCATTTTCTAGCCATGCTGATTCAGGCAAACCGCTTAACAGCATCAATCCTGGCCAAGAAAAAATAAAACTAGAACGTGCCGGAAAAATGCGTACTGACGGACTGTACTTTGTCCGTTTAAAAGATAGCGCGCTAGCAAGTTACGATGGCTCGGTTACAGGCTATGCCGCAACCAGCATCAAAAGTAATCAAAGTAACAAAACTACAGCGGGCGTATTAAATCTTAAATCTCAAGCCAGTGTGAGCTATAAACGCTACCTTGAGTCAAAGCAGACACAAATTACCCAAAGGTTAAGCGGTAAACTTAACCGTACTTTAAAGCCAACACAACAGTATCAAGTAGTTGCTAATGCATTTGCACTGCAGCTTGATGCCAGTGAAGTTAAAACCATCCAAAAAGATCAAGATGTATACAGTGTTGAACCTGTCGGTATGCATTATATTCAGACTTCTACAGGACCTGAATTTATCGGAGCCAAAAAAGTTTGGCAAGGTGTCAATGATATCCCTGGTACCAAAGGTGAAGGGATTATTGTCGGTATTATGGATACCGGCATTAACGCTACGCATCCCTCATTCAAAGAAGTGGGCGATGATGGCCATGTATTTGTTAATCCAAATGGCGAAAATCAATACTTTGGCGATTGTCAGCAATACCCTAAATTTTGTAACAACAAACTGATTGGTATTGTGAGCTACCCTGAACTTATCGACTATCGTGCCTCAACGGCCGATAATCTGGAAGACCCATCATATGATGACTTAGCTGATAAAGCTAAAGTGGGTTATGACTTCCACGGGCATGGCTCACATGTGGCATCTACGGCAGCAGGTAACGTCGTTAAAAACGTTAATTATTACCTTCAAGTGGAAGAAGAAGATGGCAATATCATTGCCGAAAAAAGTGCCTTTGAGTTTCCTGCGATTAGTGGCGTGGCCCCCCATGCCAATATCGTCTCTTACCAAGTGTGTGACGATGTAGGCTCTTGTTACCCTGAATTTACGATTCAAGCTCTTGAGCATGCCATTGAAAATGGCGTGCAAGTACTTAACTATTCAGTTGGCGGTTCTGCAACTGACCCTTGGGATTCTGTAAGCGCTGAGGCATTCTTAAATGCTCGTGAAGCTGGTATTCATGTGGCAACAGCAGCTGGTAACGCAGGACCTACAGCGAGCACAATTGGCTCTCCTGGTAATGCGCCTTGGGTAACAACCGTAGCAGCTTATAGCCATAACCTTAGTTTTGACGAGAAAGGTTTGACTGATTTCACCTCTGTTGGTGGCACTTCTCTGGCTGATTTATCGGGCCGTGGTGTTACCAAAGGCTTTACCGGTAAGGTGGTTCAGGCTAAAGATTATGATGAAGCCAATGCTATGTGTACTGAGCCTTTTGAAGCAGACACATTTACTAGCGATCAAATTGTTGTCTGTGAACGTGGCCTTAACGCGCGTGTACGTAAAGGTATTATTGTCAGAGACGCCGGTGCGGGTGGCATGATTTTGATTAACCTGGAAGGTGGTGCAGATACGGTAAATGATGATAACCACGTACTTCCAGCTATTCATTTAAATGATGTTGACGGTCAATTATTGACTGACTGGTTAGCAACTGGGACTGATCACCAAGCAACAATAGCTGCCAGTGTAACCAGCACTGATGATAGTTTGGGTGATATTGCCGGCGCATTTACATCTCGTGGACCAAACTTGCCATATCCGAATATTTTTGCTCCTGATATTGCTGGACCGGGTGTGGATATCTATGCTGCAAATGCAGAGGACAGAGTATTTGAAGGTGAGATTGGCCATATTCCTTATGTGTCATTCTCTGGGACATCCATGGCAAGCCCACATGTTGCTGGCGCACTTGCCTTGATCAAATCAGCTTATCCTCTATGGACGCCTGCGCAAGCGCAAATGGCTATTATGTCTACAGCTTATCAGGTGACTTACCAAGATGATGACTATGACGGTGTTAAACAGCGCTCTGATTTCTTCACTCAAGGTGCCGGTAGTATCCGTATTAATGATGCCCTAAAAGCGGGTTTATTAATGGATATCACTAAAGAAGAATATCTTGCAGCTAACCCATCGATTGACGGTAACCCAGGTGATTTGAATACAAGCTCGATGGTTAACAATGAGTGTATTTCAAATTGTACTTGGACACGTAAAGTCACAGCGACGAAAAGCAGTAACTGGACAGTGGGTTATGAGTACTTAAATGATGGGTTTACTTTTGAAGTGTCACCTTCATCATTTGCACTTAACGCTGGTGAGTCTCAAGTATTGACGATCAAGGCTATCGCTAATGCAGAGTTAGTTGATGAATGGGTGCATGGCTACATTAATCTAAAGAATTCAGCTGATGACATGAGTGATACTCACTTACAGGCCACTATTGGCTTTAAAGCGGGGCAAATCGTAGATAGCGTTTCAGCTAAGTTAAACAACCTAGATAATACAATCGAGATCAATGACATCGTTACATCTGGTAGTAATGATCTGCAAGTTAACGGCTTTGGTTTATTTAAATCACAAAGCTTTAGCGGCACAGCGATCGGTGCATCTAATGATGTTGAGCGTAACAGCCCTGCATACAATCAAGAGGTGTTATTTACCACAACGACTGTTGTTAAACCCTATACCAAACGTTTAGTGGTTGAAATCACAGATACAACTTCACCTGACATGGACTTATATGTGGGTATTGATGAGAACAATGATGGTAAAGCGGATGCAAGCGAACTGTATTACTCATTAGTGTGTATCAGTGGTGAAATTGACTCTAACGAGCAGTGTATTATTCCAACACCTACCACAGGTAATTACTGGATACTTGCGCATAACTATGAAGGCACAGTCGCTGATGAGGCTGATGACGTTACAGTGCGAGTGACTCATGTTAATTATTCTTCTCAAGCCAGTTTCGACATTGATGCGCCAAGTACTGTTGCCCAAGACGAAGAGTTTGATGTCAGCATGACAGTTAATGGCTATCTTGATGACAGTCAAACTTTAACTCCGCTAGAAGAAGGTGAGGTTTACTACGGCTTACTAGAACTGGGGACAACGTCAAATTTAGTGCGTAACATTGGTGGCACACTGATTAAAGTTGAAGGTTTGGCTCCAGTTGAAGTACCTGTTAATACCGCTCCAACAGTGGCTAATCCACTTAGCGATGTTGAAACTGAGCTTACTGACTCAGGCAGTGTTGCATTCAGTGTTGATTTAACAGATGTATTTGCTGATGCCGAAAATGACACTCTGACTTATAGCGTGTCAGGCTTAGATACATTAAGCATTGATGGCATGAGCTTATCTGGCAGCTTGACTGAAGCGGGAACATTTGAAATTAAAGTGACAGCAACGGATGGTGAGTTATCAGCATTTAGCATGTTCACACTCACGGTTGCCGCAGCGCCAGAGGTTATACCTCCGGTAATCGAAGAACCAACTAAAAGCAGTGGTGGTGCTTTGGGTTTGGGTTGGATGATGTTGCTGATGATGGCATGTATTCGCCAACGTAAACGTGTTCAGAAATAGCTTAAAAACTAACTGTAAACTCGCTGTTAATATCAGCCCGATGAATTATCAAGTCATATAATTAATCGGGTTTGTGGCAGTACTTCTTATTGTTTAATTACCTTTATAAGGCCAACAAGGATGTTGGCCTTTTTTTCCTTCCCGTTATCATTTCAGCTATTGCCTCCCCAACGCATCCAAAGTTCAACTTTTACAAAATGTTAATTATTGGTGTAAATGTGATTTAAATGTTACCGATAACATGGTATAAATCGAGCCATTAATAATATCGTCAGGTGTAAGCAGTATTGCTCGGGATAAAAAATTGCTACTTATATTTAATTATAATTTGCGTCCCATCGCTGAGTAGGGGAAAATATGTCCCCACAATTGCCCGCTAGACCTCATCATCAACAAGCAGGAGAGAGCATGTCATCTCGTAAAGAACTCGCCAACGCAATCCGTGCGTTAAGTATGGATGCCGTTCAAAAAGCAAATTCTGGACACCCAGGCGCACCAATGGGTATGGCAGATATTGCTGAAGTGTTATGGAATGATTTTTTAAAGCATAACCCAACCAATCCTAACTGGGCCGATCGCGACCGTTTCATCTTATCAAATGGTCATGGTTCAATGCTTATCTACTCTTTACTGCATTTATCGGGTTACGAACTTCCGATTGAAGAACTAAAACAGTTCCGTCAGCTGCATTCTAAAACACCGGGTCATCCAGAGTTTGGTTACACACCGGGTGTTGAAACCACAACCGGTCCTTTAGGCGCTGGTATCAGTAACGCTGTCGGTATGGCGATTGCTGAAAAAACCTTAGCAGCACAATTTAACCGTCCTGGACACGATATTGTTGATCACAACACTTACTGTTTCTTAGGTGATGGCTGTTTAATGGAAGGTATCTCCCATGAAGCTTGTTCATTAGCGGGTACTTTAGGTCTAGGTAAACTTATCGCATTCTGGGATGACAACGGTATTTCTATCGATGGTCACGTTGAAGGTTGGTTTACTGACGATACGCCTAAGCGTTTTGAATCATACGGCTGGCATGTTATTGCTGATGTTGATGGTCACGACAGTGATGCTATTCGCGCTGCAATCGAAGAAGCTAAGTCAGTAACAGACAAACCAACAATGATTTGTTGTAAAACGGTCATTGGTTTTGGTTCGCCAAACAAGTCTGGTAGCCATGACTGTCACGGCGCGCCACTTGGCGATGCTGAAATTGCAGCAGCTCGTGAGTTCCTTGGTTGGCCACATGCCCCATTTGAAATTCCTACTGATGTTTACCAAGGTTGGGATGCTAAAGAAGTTGGTATTGCTAACGAAAAAGCATGGGATGAAAAATTTGCAGCTTATAAAGCGGCAGAGCCAGCACTTGCTGCTGAATTTGAGCGCCGTGTATTAAACGGTGACTTACCAGCTGATTTTGAAGCTAAAGCTCAAGCATTTATCCAAGAGTGTCAAGATAAAGCAGAAGGCATTGCCAGTCGTAAAGCATCGCAAAATTCAATTGGTTTCTTCGGTGAAATGCTCCCTGAGTTATTAGGTGGTAGTGCTGACTTAGCGGGTTCAAACTTAACCCTTTGGTCTGGTTCAAAAGGTATTCAAGACGATCCTGCTGGTAACTACATTTACTACGGTGTACGTGAATTTGGTATGAGTGGCATCATGAATGGTGCATCATTACATGGCGGCTTTATCAATTATGGTGCAACTTTCATGATGTTCATGGAATATGCACGTAATGCGGTACGTATGTCAGCACTGATGGGCATTCAAAATATCTTTGTTTACACCCATGATTCAATTGGCCAAGGTGAAGATGGTCCTACTCACCAACCTGTTGAGCAATTAGCTAACTTACGCATGACGCCAAACATGACGGTATGGCGTCCATGTGATGCTGCTGAAACAGCAGTATCTTGGAAATCTGCAATTGAAACGCGCAAGTCGCCAACCTCATTAATCTTTAGCCGCCAAGGCCTAAAAGCACAAGCGCGAACAGCTGAGCAGTTAGCCAATGTTGCTAAAGGTGGTTACGTACTTGCTGATTGTGAAGGCACAGCAGACGTTATCTTGATTGCCACAGGTAGTGAAGTACAACTTGCATTAGACTCGGCAGCAGCATTGACTGAAAAAGGTCAAAAGGTTCGCGTAGTGTCTATGCCATCTACGAATGTATTTGATAAGCAAGATGCTGCGTATAAAGAGTCTGTATTACCTTCATCAGTACTTAAGCGTGTTGCGATTGAAGCAGCTCACGTTGATTTCTGGCATAAGTATGTTGGTTTCAATGGCGCAGTGGTTGGTATGTCGACCTTTGGTGAATCAGCGCCAGGTGGCGACTTACTTAAACACTTCGGCTTTACTGTTGAGAATGTCGTTAATACGGTTAACTCATTAGGTTAATCCCTAAGCGACTCAATTAAAGGGTAAACTTTTAGCCTTTTAATCTGTATAATGGCGGCCTGCAATCACTTGCAGGCCGTTTTTTTATCTGAATTCTGCTGAGTACTGTTAAGAGGAAGCTTAACCCTCAATGATCCGAGTTGCTATCAATGGTTATGGCCGAATAGGCCGTTCAATCTTACGTGCCTTATACGAATCGGGTAAACGTCAACAGATCCAAATTGTTGCCATTAACGAACTTGCTAAACCTGCCGCTATTAGTCATTTAACCCAATATGACACCACCCATGGCCGCTTTCAAAACAGCGTTAAATTGCATGAAGACCAATTACATATTGGTGATGATGTCATCCAACTATTTCATCAACCAGATGCCAATAAATTACCTTGGGCCGAATTAGACATCGATATAGTGTATGAGTGCAGTGGCAGCTTAATTGAAAGGCAAGCCTGTGAAGCCCACATCTATGCAGGGGCCAAACAAGTGTTAATAAGTCACCCATCTTCTGCAGATGTTGATGGCACTATCGTATTTGGGGTTAATGACCACTTACTTCAGCCGCATCATACTGTGGTGTCAAATGCATCTTGCACCACCAATTGCATCGTGCCAATCATCGATGTACTGGATAAGCACTTTGAAGTAAAAAGCGGCGCAATTACAACAATTCATTCAGCGATGAACGATCAGCAAGTGATTGATGCCTACCATGATGATTTACGTAGAACCCGCGCAGCAGGTCAGTCAATTATACCGGTTGATACTAAACTTGCCCGTGGCATCGAGCGGATTTTACCGCACATGAAAGACAAGTTTGAAGCGATCTCAGTGCGTGTTCCAACCATCAATGTGACCGCAATCGACTTATCAGTCACCGTTGATAAACTGGTTGATATTGCCAGTGTAAATCATGTGCTAGAGCATGCCGCCAGCGGTCGTTTTAATGCTATTTTGGGTTATACTGATGAACCATTAGTATCGTGTGATTTTAACCACGATCCCCGTTCCAGTATCGTCGATGGTACCCAAACACGCGTCAGCGCAGGGCATTTAGTGAAGCTATTACTGTGGTGTGACAATGAATGGGGCTTTGCTAATCGAATGCTTGATACCAGTTTAGCGATGATTTGCGCTAAAAATAACGGTAATTAATTTATATTAATTGAGCGCTTTATCTTATGAGGTAAAGCGCTCAATTGTAACAGCAGCTTTGTTTTTAAATTAAAAGGAAATATCTCCATGGCTATTATCAATATGAGTGAGTTGGATTTGACCAATAAGCGTGTGCTTATTCGTGAAGATCTTAACGTGCCAGTCAGTGACGGTGTTGTGACCAGTGATGCACGTTTACGCGCTGCTTTACCGACAATTAAGCTGGCCCTTGAAAAAGGCGCCGCAGTGATGGTGATGTCTCACCTTGGGCGCCCAACAGAAGGCGAATTCAACGCTGAATTTTCTATGCAACCAGTGGTTAACTACTTACAAGCGGCATTAGACTGCCCAGTGACTTTAGCTGCTGATTACCTTGATGGTGTTGCTGCGAACATTGGCGAAGTGGTTGTGTTTGAGAACGTGCGCTTTAATATCGGCGAAAAGAAAAACGATGAAGCATTAGCTAAAAAATTGGCTGCATTATGTGATGTATACGTAATGGACGCCTTCGGCACCGCTCATCGCGCACAAGCATCAACCCATGGCGTTGGTCTACATGCGCCTATTGCTTGTGCTGGCCCGCTACTTGCAGGTGAACTAGCTGCATTAGGTAAAGCACTTGATAATCCAGCTCGTCCAATGGTGGCCATTGTGGGTGGCTCAAAAGTATCAACTAAGCTAACGGTACTTGAAAGCTTATCAACTAAAGTTGATCAGTTAGTTGTAGGCGGTGGTATTGCTAATACTTTCGTTGCGGCAGCAGGCCATCAAGTGGGTAAATCACTCTTTGAAGCTGACTTAGTTGATGAGGCTAAGCGTTTAGTGGCCAATGCACAAAGCCGTGGCGGCGATATCCCTGTCCCTACAGATGTTGTTGTTGCCAGTGAGTTTAGCCCGACTGCAGCGGCAACCTTAAAGTCAGTGGCGGATGTTGCTGACACAGATATGATTTTTGATATCGGCCCCGATAGCGCTGAAGCATTAGCAAAAATCATTGAAGCTGCAGGCACTGTAGTATGGAATGGCCCAGTGGGCGTATTTGAATTTGATCAGTTTGGCGCAGGGACTAAGCGTATCGCTCAAGCGATTGCCGATTCAAGTGCATTTTCAATTGCGGGTGGTGGTGATACTTTAGCGGCAGTGGATAAATACGATATAGCAGACAAAGTCTCTTATATCTCAACAGGTGGCGGCGCGTTCTTGGAATTCCTTGAAGGTAAAGAGTTACCAGCCGTTGCTATGCTCGAACAACGCGGCAAATAATAAGCACTAATAGCTTAAGCGGCGAATTTAATCGCGATTATCAGAGTTATCTCGGCACAACTGAGTCAAGATGAGTCGTGGTTTATCGCGAATAACGAGTAAAAATTGTAGTACGAAACCGATAATAATTAGAAAAAAACCGCTCTTATACTTGCTAGTTTACTGTTTGAGTGCTTGCTGACATAAGTTAACAAGCACTTTTACATCGGATATTAGCAAGATGTAAGGGTATAAAAATCAATCCAAGCGATAGCGACCTAGGTGAGTAATCACCCTATTTTTGGAGTAAAAAATGGCCTTAATATCTCTACGACAAATGCTAGATCATGCTGCAGAACACGGTTACGGTGTTCCAGCATTTAACGTAAATAACTTAGAACAAATGCGTGCAATTATGCAAGCAGCTGAAGCGACTGACAGCCCTGTTATCGTGCAAGCATCTGCTGGTGCGCGTAAATATGCTCGTCCACAGTTCCTTAAGTATTTGATGGCTGCCGCACTTGAGCAGTATCCAGATATTCCAGTATGTATTCACCAAGACCATGGTACTGATCCTGATATTTGTCAGCGTTCAATCCAATTAGGTATGTCATCTGTGATGATGGACGGTTCTTTGATGGCTGACGGTAAAACGCCAGCGTCATACGAATACAATGTTGATGTAACTCGTCGCACTGTTGCTTTCGCACATGCTTGTGGTGTATCTGTTGAAGGTGAAATCGGTTGCTTAGGCAGTTTAGAAACTGGCGAAGCAGGCGAAGAAGATGGTATCGGTGCTGCTGGTATCTTAACGATGGAGCAAATGCTAACAACCCCTGAAGAAGCGGCGCGTTTTGTATCTGACACTCATGTAGATGCTTTAGCTATTGCGATTGGTACTAGCCATGGTGCTTATAAGTTCAGCCAACGTCCAACGGGTGATGTGCTGCGTATTGACCGTATTAAAGAGATCCACGCCCGTATTCCTAACACGCACTTAGTCATGCATGGTTCGTCTTCAGTACCACAAGAGTGGCTGCAGATCATTAACCAGTACGGCGGTGAAATCCCAGAAACTTACGGCGTGCCTTTAGAGGAAATCGTTGAAGGGATTAAGCATGGTGTGCGTAAAGTGAATATCGATACCGATTTACGTTTAGCATCAACAGGTGCAGTACGTAAATTCTTAGCTGAAAACCCAGCTGAATTTGATCCACGTAAATTCTTAAAAGCGTCAATGGAAGCAATGGCTGACATTTGTACCACACGTTATGAAGCGTTTGGCTGTGCTGGCATGGGTTCTAAAATTAAGCCTAAGTCACTACAAGCAATGTACAAAGCGTATCAATCTGGTGAGTTAGATCCGCAAATTAACTAACTTACTCAATAGTGCATACAAGATGTTCAATGGTTTTTTACTGCTGCTTTTTGTGTAACTAATTGATTAATAATAGTACTAAAAACCCAACCTTTCGCGTTGGGTTTTTTTATGGCTTTTTTTTCTAAAACCACTTGTATCCCTTAGGTAAATAGCGCAATATCGCCGCCCTTAAAAACGGACTTAATTTCATATTGACAATAAGCTGGGCGAAATCTCATAAATTATTGTTAAGCTTTAGAAGGAACTGACTAACCTTTTACCTATATTGAATATGACGTATGCACGCTAAACCCAATGCCCAGTTATCGCTTTTCTCCCTCACTTGGCCATTATTTTTTGACTTTGCGTTGCACTTTTTGACCGCAGCTTTAAATACATTAATGATTAGCCGAGTTTCTTATCAAGGGGTTGCCGCACTGTCAGTGGGCAACATGGTATTTGAGCTATCGATTACGCTTTTTAGCTTCGTCAGTATTGGCGCCAGTGTGGTGATCACTCAATATCTCGGTGCCAATAATAAGGCAACGGCTAGCGACGTTGTTTACTCGTCGATAGGGTTTAATTTATTAGTGGGTGTGGTTGCGGCATTAGGGGTATTTAGTGGTGCAGGATTAATTCTACATCTAATGAATTTACCTGCTGAGCTGATCCCAGATGGTAAACTTTACCTGCAAATTGTCGGTATTTGTTTAATACCTGAGGCGATGGCAATGTGTCTTGCTGCAGGGATGCGAGCCCATGGCTTTACCCAACAAGCCATGTGGGTCACTTTACTGATGAATGTGATTACCTTTTGCGGCAACTTGCTGTTACTTTACGGCTGGTTTGGTTTGCCGCAAATGGGCGTTGCAGGTGTGGCTATTAGCACGGTTGTAGGGCGCTTAGTTGGCATGACATTAATGGCTTACTTATTTGTTAAGTACACCAAAATCCAACTTAAACTGCTTGAAATTATCAAACCTAAAAAGCAGCTTCTTAATAAAGTTTTTCATATCGGACTGCCTGCAGCGGGAGAAAATATTTCTTGGATGCTGCAATTTATGGTGGTGACCGCCTTTGTGGGATTAATGGGCGATAAAGCCCTCGCCGCACAAGCTTTGTACTTCCAAATTTGTATGTTTATCTTGTTATTCGGCTTATCTATTGGCATTGGTAATGAGATTATTATTGGTCATATGATAGGCGCCAAACAATATCAAGCTGCTGAAGCACAAATGTATAAAGCACTCAAGATAGGGCTAATCGTCACCACTATAGTGGCGGCATTAGCTGCTGCTTTTGGCGAGCATTTAGTGGCCTTTTTTACCAAGGACCAAGATATCCTTACTATGGTTGGTCAGCTATTTATTCTAACTCTATTAATGGAACCTGGTCGGACATTTAATCTGGTCGTCATTAATGCCTTAAGAGCCAGTGGCGACGCTCGTTTCCCATTTTTTATCGGCCTTTTATCTATGTGGTGTATTGCTGTGCCTGGGGCATACTTTTTAGGAGTACATTTAGATTTAGGCTTAGTAGGCATTTGGTGCGCTTTGGCTGTGGACGAGTGGGTTAGGGGCTTATTGATGTTATGGCGCTGGCGCAGTGGGCGTTGGCAGCAAAAGTGCCTAGTGATGGCTTAGTGATAATTTGGCAGCGCTAAGCTGATGCAGCACAAGAGATTATAGAAAATGGTTTTTAGGGTTTTGTATTAATCGCTTTAATAGGTGAGTAGTTTTTTCATTTTCGCTATCAAAGTGTTAGAATTCGGTTCGATTTTTGGGGTGAGTTTGAAACTATTGTAATTAAAGGACTTGATGACATGAAAAAATTGCTACTTGCTGCAGCTGTAACTTTAGCTATGCCGTTTGCTGCCCATGCTGGTGCAGACTTTGTTGAAGGTGATAAAACCTTCGCTGGTGAGGCTGAATTAGGCGCAACACTAACAACGGGTAATACCGATACTTCTTCAGTTAAAGCGCGTTTAGGTTTGAAACAAGAATTAGGCAATTGGGAGAATGCATACCTGCTAGAAGGTTTGTATAAAGAAGATTCTGGTGAAAATACTGCTAAACGTTACTATGCCGGTGTTCAAGGCAACTATCAGTTCGACGAAAAAAGCTATATGTATATCACCGCAAACTATGAAGCCGATCCTTTTACTGGTTTTGATTACAAAATGATTGCTTCAGCGGGTTATGGTTACAAGTTTATTGATAATGAAAGAGCTTTTTTGAGTGCAGAAATCGGTCCAGGTTATATCTATAAGCAATTAGATGATGAGCAATCATTGGCATTAGGTTATGACACTGAGGACAGTGTTGTTGCTCATGGTATGATGAACTTTACCTATAAAATTACCGATAGCTCAACTTTTAGCCAACTGTTTGTTGCCGATTACGGTGACAACTTAGAAGGCCGCTCTGAAACTGCGCTAACGGCTAATATCATTGGTGCATTGGCAATGAAGTTTGCTGTTATTGTGCGTTATAACGATGCACCACTTGAAGATAAAAAGAGTACTGATACTGAAACCAATATGACTTTGTTGTATGCATTCTAATTAGTTTTTGGGGCAAGCGCCCTTAAAAAAATCGTCATATCAGAAACCGAGCTATGCTCGGTTTTTTTTTGCTTAATAATACAGCTTTATTGATACAAAATTAGCGCAAAAAAAAGCTCGCCAACTATTGAAAATGATTTTTATGTTCGCTAGGGGTGGTGGGTGGTGTTACTAAGTATCGGTTGATGTTGATCTGTGTTGGTTTCGGTGTGACTTTGGTGCAACTTGGTTAACAGTTGTATGCTTTTGCGGGCCGTTGGAGTTGATTTATGTCGAAATTTCGCGGCGTAGTTCACGAATTTTAATCTTGTCTGACTATCAGTTGTGTGGATCACAAATAACTATTTACTGCTCCGCTATAATCTAATGATATATAGAGCAATATGAGATGGACTAGGCATGCAAATTGGGTGTTGTTGGTTTGATGATAAGCAAAAAGTGCTTAGCAACCAATCCAAAGCTACCACATGGCAGCTCAATAATAACGAATTCTGGGTGTTGAGCTTATTAGCAAAACATCGCGGACAAGTTGTGCCTATCGAAAGCCTCTCTTTCCCCACTGATGGCCAGCATCAGCAGCAAATTTCAGAAGAAGATTTACAACAAATAATTGTGTTGTTTCAGGATTATTTAGGCGCTTCTCATAGCAGGCTAATAGAGTTAATCCCCAATCAGGGTGTCATTCTTTATACTAAAGTCGTTTCTGGTAAGAATAGCCTATTTGATTCACCTAATAAGGTGATTTCTTATGGTCAGTATATTGTGATTATTTTGCTAACGTTAATCGCACTATTTTTTGTTCATTCACACCTTAATAATCAAGAATCGGTGAAGCCGGATGCTAGCCGAGAGTTTTTAACTCAACAAGGCAATGTTTCTAACCTGTATTTATATGCCTCTAAAGCCAGTGAAATCGATTTAGATTTAAGCAGTATTGCAGACCGTATCTCTAATCAGTTAAGAAATTGCCCCATCATGCCTTGGGATGCTATTTCCGCCACTTTGGCTGAAGATAATAAAGCCGTCAGCATCGTAATGAAAAAACGCCTACCCGATCGCTGGCGTTTTTATAATATCAAGGTTTTGAGGGATCAAGCCCAGCATAGCTTTGTAACGCCTGCGTGGCTAAAAAAGGTAAATATTTGTGGTTAAAGCAGTAACAGATTTTTTGTTAACTAGAATTGGTCGTGTTGTTTTTACTGTCGGTTTCATCGTAGTCTCTTGTATTTCGGTGTTAATGTTAGAGCAGTTTGCTGATACAAGAGATATATGGGCCTTTGATTGCCAGAGTGATTTATATGAATTTAGCGCTGACAAAGAGCATACAATCGAGCTTGATCATGGACCACTATTTTTAGCATTAACAGTTAAAAATAAGCAAATTCAGTTGAATTATTACAATGCCAAAGGTTCAAAAAACCATGAATATGCAACATTCGATGGCGATTTGACTGAACTAGAGGTTGGTGACATGACCTATAAATTAGATTTAGTGTTAACCGATGCTCAGTTTAACCAAAATAATTCCTATTTGAGAAAGTACCTCGCCAAAGAGCTTAAAACCACAGCGGCTCAGTTGCAAACTCAAACACAGCTGCATATAGCTGTTCAAGTCTTAGAAATGGATATTGATAATAAATATATCTTAATGAAATTTAAGCCCTACAATATGCTTTGGGCATGCCGTTTACATGAATAATGGTATAGTTTTAGTTATTTACGCCTCCTTTATCTGCTGAAATTCGTTATAGTTAAGGCAAGGCAAACTCTGAGATAAAATACTTCCATAGTGGCTAAAGTCAAAGTAAAGAAAGAAGAATCATTATCGATTAAATTCAGCCATCAAATGGAGGCTGGGCAGCAGCGCAGCTTTGATTTATATTTTTACTTACCCACAGAAATGGGGGTTGGCGAAAAAACCCTAGACGAAGAAGAGTATTACCACAGCGCAATGCTTGGGCGGCGGTCTTATTACTCTCAAGGGTTACACCTACCATTAGTACAAAACCGTTTTGCCAGTATTAATAAACGCACTAAAGAAGAGTTCCGTTTATACCTCAACTTATTTGCCTATCAATTTGCCGTAGCCATTGAGACTGATGCAAAAGAATTGCGTCTTATCACTGACCCTGACGACTTTTATCCCGCATTAACTGAATTAGGTGAGTCGGTCACTCAGTTACTTAAAAAGTTTCGCCGTAACGAGCCCAGCGATGAAAAGCTCAAATCCTACTTCAATAATGCTGACAATTACCTGTCCTGGTTTTGTGAACAACAACTGTTAAAAACCTTAGCTTATCGGCCGCGTAGTGCTGAATATAGTGATGTTAAAGATCAACTGGTGGCGTTATGCCGCGCTGAGCATCATTACCGTGAAGAGGAAAGAAAGTATAACTCATCCGGCACCAAGCAAGATGCTAATCGTATTTCAAATAAGATGCTGTTATTAAGGCGCTTAATACAACAAGGTGTGGTATTAAAGGAGGAGCTAAAACCTTTAGGCATAGGCTTGAAAAAGTTCGTGACGGGATTAGCTACGGGGTTAGTGATGATGGTGGTATCAGCACTGATCATTAAGGCCCAAGGGGTGTTTAGCGGCTTAACCATGAGTTTGGTGGTTACCTTAGCGGTGATATACGGTTTTCGTGAAATTTTTAAAGAAGATGTACGGGTTGCGATGTGGCGTTATATTCAGCGAGGACGTCCACGCTGGAGTCAGATTTTAAGGGATACCACCACCCAAGCCGTGATTGCTAAGCAGTTCGTATGGTTGGATTTTATCCGCACCCAGGATATTCCCGCTGCAGTCGCTGAGATAATGAAACAGCGGCATAGGCAAAATAAAGTCGATGCCGTGGTGCTGCATTACCGTATTGCTTCAAAGGTGACCAACAAAGAATTTGAAGCTGGCTACTCCAAAATCCAAGAGCAAGTAAACTTTAGCTTGGTGCCATTTGCCCGTCACTTAGAGCGTGGTAAGGCAAAAATCTATAGTGAACAAGATGGCAAAGTCAGTAACGAATCAGTAGAAAGGCGCTATCAAGTCAACCTTGTTGCAGTGCTAAAAGATGGCAAAGGCCCACTTGAATATGCCCGTTACAAAGTTATTATGAGCCGCTCTAGTATCATTGAAATTACTCAAAGCAAACTGCCAGGTGGGCTGTTAGAAATTGGCGAATAAGTTGCTTATTCGCCAATTAGACTTTAGCTGTAGTGATGATATAAGGCTGGCTATGATTAGCGAGCCTTACGGGTAAAGGCTTGGCAAATATTTTGGTTACCGGTTTGCTTTGCACGCCTTAATGCTACCTCTGCATTACTGAGATAATGTTCAAAAGACTGCTGCTCTAGATACCCAGAAATACCGATATTAATCCCTTCATTTAATTCATTTTGCTCCAATCTATCCATAATGCTCATGGCGTATTTGTGTGCTTGAACGGAATCACTTAGTGGCAGCAATATCACCAAAGAGCCTAGACGCCAATGGGCGATTTGAAAGCCTGTGGGTAAATCGATGAGTAACTGCATTTCAATGTCTTTTTGGCGTTGCTCTAAATGGTCTATATCACTGATGTGACTTATGAGCCCCTCAGGGTTAATGTCCATGATCAATAAGCAGGTTTGTTCACGGCTAGACTCTGTTAGGGTATTAAAATGTAGTTCTAATTCTGAAAGCTGCAATACCATTGAACTCAGTGGCGTTTGTTGATTAGGTAATTGTTTTAGCGCTGTTTGCGGCAATAGATTTTCAAAAGTACAGATAAAATACTCGTGTTCACCGTCGACAGAATGCTCCGAGCGAATATTGGCTTTTAAGCTAGTTGCAAAAGGGGTTTCACTGCTGGCGATTACTTGGCCCTTCCATTTCCCTTGCAAGCTGATGCGGCTATTGATATCGGCCCATTGTTTGGTGATGTCTTTACCTAACAGGCTTAAGATATTGACATTGCTGTCAGCAGCGAGGGCCATTAAGTTTTTAAATTTAAGGTTATATTTGAGTAATTGACCGCTGGAATCCGTTAATGCCGTGGCTACAGCGCTCTCAGATAATAACTGGTAACGGTATGCTTGATGCTTTGCTTGGGTAAGTTCGGTGATGTTTTCAAAGGTCACCAGCCAGTATTGCTCACTGTGTTTATTTTTATAGCTGGGCTGACAACATAGTGAAATAGTGCAGTTGTCATTATTTAAATTGACCACCTGCTTCCAAGTGACATTGTCACGCATGGCTTCAGTGAGCTGTTTATATTGCTCATCTTCTAATGACAATACGCGCTGTAAACTGCGCTCAAACAGTGATTTAATACTGGTTGATAGGGTATTAGCTGCTTGTAAATTGGCTTTGATGATGCGACCGCTAGTATTCACTATTAAGCAATTTTGATTACTGTTAAATAATACGCTGGCTAAATTAATACTATTGCTATTGGCGGTGCTTTCTAAATAGAAGCGATGCTTTAACACCAATAAACTGGAGGCTAACGCGGTAATGATCAAAGAGAAGCAAATTAACATATAGCGCCAGTGATCAAACTTTGCAGCGATATCCTCATGGCGAATATAAGACAGTAGATAGTATTCTCTTACCTCTGCATCTTGAGGTGCTACTTCAACCTTTAAAAACACAAAAGTGCCACTGTCAGTATGAAATTGACCAAAATGGGTGTTGGCCATGTGTTGCCATAATTCTGGGTATGACTGAATAATACTGCTGCCCAATGTATTAGGTAGTCTTTTCATGGGAAACTGCTGATTACCGCCCGCATAGAGCACGCCTTTAGAGCCAATAAGCAGTAATGGCGAGTTATGGTTAAAAAATGCCGGTTTGATGGATTCGAGTATTTCAGAAACCGAGTTGTAGGTCACTAAGTAACCGCGAATACTTTGGTCGTTATTTTCAATCCATGCCAACTGGTAAACATAAGGGGTTAACTTGCCATTTATTGGCACAAATTGAATATTGGAGTAGTAAGTGTCATTGCCTCCCATTGTATTGGAAGCTTCTAGAATAAATTCAGGGATAGTGACGTTACTAAAAGCATCTGTTGAGCTTATGCGTGGATTACCTTGGGGATCAAACAGGGTTAAACCTAATAACTCAGGAATATTGTTAAGCAATATGTCCCAGTTTTCTTCTAGCTTATGACGTTGCGCCTCAGATGGATTGGCTAAATATTGTTTCACAAGCTCTGCTTTCGCGAAAGCTTGGGTGCGAAATTGAAGGAAGTTAATTTTATCCGATGCGAGGGTGCCTACTGTTTGTATTTCACTATAACGCTTATCTGCCCAATCTTCTTGTAGGCGCCTTTCGCCTAACTTAAGCAGTAGCACAGTCAAAATGACAATACTTAACAGCATAACCAATAATTGACTAGACAGCGCTAATACATGTTGTCGCGCCCATTGAATATCTTGGGTGGAGATTAAAACAGACTTTGAGACGTTTTTATTAGTATATCTCTTAAACATTCACTTACTTATTTTTAACAGTCCCGGTAAGTGAATGTTAGCACGAATGCCCCATAAGGTTGACCTTAGAGACTGAGTTTTTCAGTAATTTTTTGTTCAAAGGTAAAAGTTACCATAAGGGCAAGTGGAGCCAATAATAAAGCTTAATCCAGAAGCCTCTTGGTTTAGTTAGCCAACAATATCCAGTTGACGACATTTAAAGGTTGCGCCTCGTTGCTCAACTAATATTTTACAACGGGCAATATCAACCCCTTCAAGGCCATTGATTGCCGACACCTGTACATCACTTATAAAAGTGGGCGCCATTTCGATAAAGCTGAGTACAGCAGCAAATGCGTGTTTCAATTTGGGCTGACAATGCTGAATATACAGGGCTTCAGTATCGGCATTGAGCGATATTGACAAGCTATCAATACAAGATGCTAACTCAGGTAATATATTGCGCCGATGGAAAAGGTTAGCTAAGCCATCGGTATTTAAACGCACTTTCGCACCTGATTTTTTAAGCTGCGTAGCGACCACTAATAAGGTCTCAAGGTTTAAGGTTGGCTCGCCATAACCGCAAAAAACATACTCATCAAAGTCAGCAGCATTGCCTAATAAAGGAATAATATCGTCAGGCTTCACTTGCCTATCAAGAGATAATTCATATTGATGAACTTGTTTTGAGCCATTATGTTTGGGGCAAAACTGGCATCTTAAGGTGCAGCGACCAGTAATATTAAGGTAGCGACTGCCGCGAATATCATAGACTAAGGTGTTGGCTGCGGTATCATTTGTCGCCGTTGCTGTGGTATTCGTTTTTGACATTGTGGTTTCAGGCTTCATCTGAATATCATTATTGCAGTGTGATTAAATGATATTAACCTAAGCCAATATTGATATCTGTTTGTGAGTTCGCATTATTGGCTAAAGCGCCAATTTCATGAGCTTTAGGCATAAAAAAGGGAGCTAAGCTCCCTTGTTAATGTACTTGGACTAGGCGCTAATAATAAGCTTCATCGTCTTCTTTTTTCGGCTGCCACCACCAGTTAAATATCCGCCGCGTTAACTGCTTCACATCATCTAAAATGATGTACAGCACAGGCACTAAAATCAGCGTTACTACAGTGGAAAACAAAATACCAAAGGCTAATGATGTTGCCATCGGAATGACGATTTTAGCTTGCAGGCTTTTTTCTAACAAAATAGGTACTAAGCCAACAAAGGTCGTCATTGAGGTTAAGATTATTGCTCTGAAGCGATAACAGCCCGAGTCGATGGCTGACTCCATTAACGAGAAGCCTTTGCGGCGGGCGCGGTTAACAAAGTCCACCAAAATCAGTGAGTCATTGACCACAACCCCAGCCAAGGCAACAATGCCACAAAGGCTTAATACACTCATGGATATCCCAAGAATGAAGTGACCCACCAAAGCGCCAATCATGCCAAATGGGATCACCGACATAATGATTAATGGCTGGCTATATGACTTTAATGGAATCGCCATCAAAGCATATATGGTAAACATGGCAAAAAAGAACCCTTGCAAAAGGCCCAGCATGGCATCTTGTTCATCTTGACTGCCACCATCTAATGCGGCGTTGACCTCTTTGTAGCGCTCAGTCAATTGCGGTATAAATTCTTCTTGGATTTCACCAACCACTTTTGATGGCTCAACGGTGTTTTTGTTCACATTAGCGCTAATGGTAATCGCTCGGCGACCATCAACACGAGTAATTGATGCAAAGGATTCACCTAGCTCAATATCTGCCACCGTTGAAAAAGGCACAGCAACACCTTGTGGGGTACGAATTAACATGTTTTCAAGGTGACCAATGGTGCGGCGCTGCTCTAATGGGTAGCGCACCATCACTTTGATCTCTTCTTTGTTACGAAGAATTCGCTGGGCTTCATAACCATAAAAGCCATAACGCACCTGACGGGCTAGATCTGACAGGGTTAACCCTAGTGCTTCGGCTTCTGGGCGAATGTTGAGTCTGATCTCTTGGCTACCAGATGAAAAGTTATCCGAGATATCGAACACACCTTCATAGGTGGCAAGTTTAGCTTTTAACTCTTTTGAGGCTTGGGCTAGTTGCTCTAAGTTACTTGAGGTTAATCTAAACGAAATATCGCCGCCGGCATCATTGGTACTGGCAGAAATATTAAGCTTTTTCACTGATAATAATTCAGGTAGCTGTTTACGCCACTCTTCAGCTATTGTGACACCGTCAATTTCACGATCTTCACCTTTTGACAGCTCAGCAAAGATAAACCCAGAGCTACTGGAATTTATCGCGATAAAGCTGTGCTTTAACACGTCAGAGCCAGTATCTTCGACAAACTTTTCATTCATGGCGTACAGCGCTTCTTCAACTTGCTGTACCACATATAAGGTATTGAGCTCGGAGCTGCCTTCTTCCATCTCAAGGTTGACTTGAATAAAGTCCGACGGAATATCAGGGAAAAATACCCAACGAACTTTGCCACTGGCAACCAGTGCGATAGATAAAATCAGTACCCCGACAAACACCGCCACAACGTTGTAGCGATTTTTAATACAAGTACCTAAAAAGTTGCGATAATTGTTGTGAATAAAGTATTGCAGCTTCTCATTAATCCACAGTTTAAATTTTGAGAATATGTTAGTTGGCGGGCGCTTTTTCTTCACTTTCATATGAGCTAAATGCGCCGGTAAAATCAATTTTGATTCGATAAGTGAAAACGCTAACGCTAGGATCACCACCATACCGATGGACTTCCAAATTATCCCCATAGGTCCTGACACCATGATCATCGGTATAAAGGCGGCAATTGTGGTGAGTACGCCGAAGGTTGCGGGCATGGCGACCTTTTGCACCCCTTTAATGACATTCTCTAAGGAGTGACCGTTGTTTTCTACTTCTGTGTAGGCACTTTCGCCGATGACAATGGCGTCATCCACCACGATCCCCAACACCAGAATAAAGGCGAATAGGGTTAACATGTTGATTGACATGTTAAAGGGCTCTAATGGCATCAATAATAAAGTGCCAAGAAAACACACGGGTAAGCCGACCATAACCCAAAATGCCAGTTTCAAGTCGAGAAACAAGGCTAAGATCATAAACACCAATAATGCACCATAAAACATGTTTGATAACATCATGTTTAAGCGGCCTTCAAGGTAATGGGTTAAATCTCCCCAGGTATCTAGCTCGACATTGGCGGGTAGGGTGGTTTTCTTATCGGCGATATAGCTTTTAACTTGCTCTGAAATCGTCAGCGCGTTTTGATCGTCAATGCTGGTGATTTCAATAATCGCGGCAGGTTTACCATTAAAGCGGGTGTATTCAATGCGCTCTTCGAAACCATCTTTAATGGTGGCAACATCGGGTAGCATGATACGGCTGCCATCTGGGCGGGTGGAAACCACAATGTTGGCAAAGTCGGCTCCAGTATAGGCCTGGCCTTTAGTGCGCAGCAAGATATCACCATCTTGGGCTCTAATTGAGCCACCGGGTAAATCTATCGAAGAGTTTTGTACCGCTTGTGCGACTTGAGTGAAGGTTATTTCATATTCACGCAGCTTATCTTCTGATAACTCAATGCCTATTTCATAATCTAGCACGCCATTAACTTGGGCACGTGTGACAGCAGGTAAATCGGTAATATCATCACGGATGCTTTTAGCCATTTCTTTCATCTCATGGAGACTTAAGTCGCCATAGACAGAGACCCAGATGACATTGTTTTCAGGTTTTATTTGGAAAATATTCGGCTTTTCTATGTTGTCAGGAAAGGTTGAAATCGCATCGATACGCAGCTTAGCCTCATCTAAAACTTGCTGAACATCATAACCGTCTTCAACCTCAATGGTGACTGTTCCTACGCTATCACTGGCAACTGAGGTGACCTTGGTAATACCATTAATATCTTGAATGGCCTCTTCGATTTTAATATTAATCCCTTCCTCAATCTCTTGAGGTGCAGCGCCAGGGTAGGCTACTGAGATCGTCAGCAAATTAAGTTCAAAGCTAGGGAAAACTTCCTTATTAATTAATTTGGCGCTGAATAAACCACCAATGAGCAGGGCTGCCATAAGTAAGTTAGCGGCAACACTATTGCGAGCAAACCAAGCAATAATGCCTTTGTTGTAATCGATATCGTTATCGGAGGCTGAGTTTGAATTAGTGTTATCCATTACAGATCACCTGCTATGGTTATTTCATCACTGTTTTCTGCTGGCGCTTCTAGTTCCTCATCTGGCGCGTCAGCTTCTTCACCTAACAATTTCACTTTCTGGCCTGAGGTCATATTATTGATATCGGTGATCGATACGCGCTCACCACTTTTCAGGCTACCCTTAATATAGACATGTTCAATATCGGTGCGCACGATATTAACTGGGCGTATTTCAATGGTATTGTCGTCTTTAACAATGGCAACTTGATTGTCTCTTACCACATAGCGGGGTAGCTTCACTATGCCATCGACAGTGCGACCAGTGATAACGGCAGTCACAAAGCTGCCATATTTAAGTGGGAGTTCATTTTCGCCGCGCTGCTGTCTTAGGTAAGGATCTTTAACTTCTGCGACTAAGTAAACCATACGGTTTTGCTCATCAATGACGTTTTCACTGCGGACAATATTACCTTGCCAAGTAAATGAATTACCCGCCAAAGAAGCGCTTAAAGTGACTGAGGTATCAGGGTTATCCACCGACTCTAAGTAAGCTAAATCATTGTTGCTCAGTGGTAAGCGAACTTCAGCAATGCTGATATCGTATAGCTCACCTAAATTTGTCCCTAAAGAGACATATTGGCCTAAATCGACGTTACGCGCTTTAATGAGGCCATCAAATGGGGCTCTTATCACTGTGCGCTCTAAATTTCGCTGAGCACGGGCAAGTGCGGCTTTAGCGTATTTGACATTGGCTTGTTCTTTTTTCAGTTGCGGTATACGCAGGCCTAATTCTGGCGGTAGGCCATCATCAAAATCTTTAAATTCAATTTTAGCGACTTCACCACGGGCGACTTCTTCATTAAGCGCTGCATAGGCTTGGGCAAGGCTAGCTTCTGCTTGGATAAAATCAGCTTCATAATCTGAAGGTTCAATTTGTGCTAAAGCTTGACCTTGTTTGACTATACCGCCGGCGACAAAACTTGGATCTAGGCTAACTAAACGGCCTTGTACTTCGGTGACTAACTGGGTTTTGTATTTAGGGCTGACAACACCATACGAAGGCAGATTTAACGAGACTGTTTGTAGCTCGACGTCAATGACATCAACAATAGCAATTTTAGCTTGTTCTTGTTTTTGCTCAGGAGCTTCTTTGGTACTTATCAGCACAAAAGCTAAGCCTGCGAAAATGATCAGGATAAATAAAGGCGATAGGATTCTTAAGATTCGTTTCATTGGTAACTGTATCCATACAAAATATTACATCAGAGAGTAACTCTATTTTTTTCATGACTTTTAGAGTCTTATACCCGCTAAATTAGCAGAGTTCGTCAGCGAGCTAAAGCGATAGATGTAAATTAAATGTTTCATAAGATTTTTTCATCTTTATTTAGGGTTTTACACTATAAAACTGATTTTTAGATAAAAAAAAGCCCTGAAGCATTATATTGATTCAGGGCTTAAACAGTTTTTTAATCGCGAGAGAAAGGCTTACTTTTTCTTTTTCGCTTTTGCTTTTTTAGATTTTTTCTTCGCAGCGATTTTCACTTTGTCTTTTTTCTTGCCAGGCACTTTCGCTTCTTTGTGCGTTGGTCGTAAACCGTCGATGTAACGACGTTTTAGTGGCTGCTCAATATAGCGCTCAATTTTATTAACGATGCGCATATCATGGGCTTCAATTAATGAAATTGCCGTGCCTTTCGCGCCTGCGCGTGCAGTACGTCCAATACGGTGAACATAGGCGTCGGCTGAGCGAGGCATATCAAAGTTAATCACGTGGGTGATACCTTCAATATCAATACCACGGGCTGCAACATCGGTTGCCAGCAAGATATTGACTTCGCCTTTACTGAATTTACTTAAGGCTTGGAAGCGCTTTTTCTGCTCCATATCACCACGTAAGAAAGCGCAAGGAATTCCGGCTTTAAGCAGCTGGCCTTCAAGGCTTGCTACAATTTCACGGGTTTTTACGAATACGATAGTGCGCTTAACTGACTCTTGCTGAAGAATGTTGCATAGCAAGGCAAATTTATGGGCTTGATTATCGGCAAGGTGAGCCCATTGGTGAATTTTGGCTTTTTCACTGCGAGGTGAGTCAACGTCAATCGTGACCGGGTCATTCAATAGCACTTGCGCGAAGCGCGATACACCGCTGCCTTCAAGGGTGGCAGAAAATAACATATTCTGCTTACGGCCTTGGGCCTCAATGGCGATAGTTTCTACCACTGACGAGAATCCCATATCTAACATACGGTCAGCTTCATCAATGATCAGGATTTCAACTTCTGTTGCTTCAAACTGGCCTTTATCAAGATATTCAACTAGGCGACCGGGAGTGGCAATCAATAAATCGACATTGTCTTCAAGTTGTTCTTCTTGGGGGCCGTATGGCACACCACCGGTGATAATACCAATATCGAGATCTAAATCGGTGGCAAGGTGGCAAGCGTAACGATGAATTTGGCTAGCAAGCTCACGTGTTGGGGTTAGGACTAACACACGGGCTTGACCATTGAATCGTCTTGGGAAATCAATCAAGTGTTGTAATGCCGGCAGCAAAAAGCTGGCCGTTTTACCGGTACCTGTTGGCGCTTTAGCTAAAATATCCCGTTGTTCCATCGCCATTGGCAATGTTTGTTGTTGAACTGTGGTCGGGCTCAAATGTCCCATGGCCTTTAATGAATCTAAAAGCATTGGATCTAGGTCAAAATCTTCAAATAGCATGCGCTGTAGGTCTCACTGATTGATAGCCGAGCATTATAACCTAAGAAGCGCAACTCAGCGAGAGCGATATCTATACAAAGCTTAAAGTTTTAGATAGAACTCACGGCAAAGGGCGATCATTTGCTGACTATATTGACCGCTGGGATCGCTTATCACCAAACTTGAGTGCTCGGTGCTTTCAATCTTTGCTTGATGCTTAAGCTCAAGCAGTAATCGTCTTGGTGGCTTTTTGCTAACCGTTGAAACGCTGACGCGCTTAGATATGGCCAAAGAGGTTTGTGTTAATGCGCCGGTAAAGCGCGTTTCACTTTCAATTGGAAGAATCAAGCTCGCCGCGCCATGTGGCGCCAATAATAACTCAATATGTTTCAGTAACTCGCTAAAGCTTAAGCTATCGGTATGTCTCGCGGTTGCTCGCTGCTGCAGCTTTGATTGCGGCCCATTATCAAAGTAGGGCGGGTTACAAATGATGCTATCAAATAATGGGCTTAGCTTAGCTTTATACTGAACTAAGTGCTGGGCACTAAAGTCTTGTATTGCCCCATGGTGTAACTCAATCATCTCAGCCCAAGGGCAATTGGCGATATTGTGTAAACAATCTTGAGCGGCTAAATCATCGAGCTCAACAGCGACAATTTTAATCGCTTTGCTTGATAACCCTACTGCTGTTTTTGCCAATTGCTCAGCTCGCTGAGCAGCCATGAGGGTTAATAGTCCACTACCTGCACCGATATCCAAAATCGTTCGGCTATGTTCGATATTAGCCCAAGCGCCTAACATCACCCCATCTGTACTGACGGGCATACCGCAGCGGCTATCATCAATATGAAATTGTTTGAAACTAAAAGGCATAGGACTATAGATTGAGAAATGGCCGATTATGGTAACTGTTTTTGCAATTTTTCCCAAACGGATAGTAGGTTGATTTATTGTTGCTAATATACTGACAGCTTCGGTGCTTGTGTTGTTATTGTAGCGCTAATGTTTGGCTGTTTTTAAGCTTGTTTTCAGATGATGGTTGTTTTTGCTTTATGCGGGTTTTGCGCTTGTGTATCTAAGTGCTATTTGCTATTAGTTCCTACCCGTTTGAGCACATTATTGCGGTTTAAATGGGAAAAATGAAATCAGCTTCACAAATCGGCATAGCTATTACGAAAATACGCTGAATTTATCAGCAATATGGCAGTGATTTTAGTGAGCTTAAGTGTAATTTAAAGTTTACAGGTTTGTCGGGAGGTTAGATTAGCGATAGCTAATTGGTGACTATTCCCTTAAGTTTGTAAAAAAACAAAACAACAAGATGGGGCAATGTGTGCAAAACAATAATATGAGTATTGGCGATACGATAGGCTTAGGCTTTATGACGTTCGCATTTTTCTTAGGTGCTGGTAACCTAATTTTTCCACCGTTTGCAGGTATGTTAGCTGGTGAGAACATGACACTAGCAATGTTAGGCTTTCTTATTACTGCCGTGGGTTTACCCCTTGCTGGACTTATTGCGATTGCAAAAGCAAATGGTAAGGTCATGGCGATGTTACCGGCATTTGCGGCAACTGCTTTAGCGATTTCTATCTATATTATTATCGGCCCAGCCTTTGCTGCTCCGCGTACAGGCTTGGTGGCTTTTGAAATTGGTGCTCGTCCATTTTTAGATAATGCCGATGCAATCATCCAACTTGGTGCACTGTCACTTAATAAAGCACAATTGTTTTATACCATTGGCTTTTTTGCCATTGCGATGTTGTTGTCGTTATTCCCAGGTAAATTATTAGACAGCGTTGGTAAAGTATTAACCCCTATTCTTATTTTCCTATTAGTCGGTTTAGCATTATCTGTGATCATTACCCCTAGCGCTGCAATTCAAGCTGCAAGCGGTGATTACATTAATAGTCCACTTTCTAAAGGTATTTTAGAGGGGTACAACACTATGGATACGCTAGCATCATTGATTTTCGGTATGTTAATCATTGATATTTTGCGTAAAAAAGGCATCACTGATTCAAAAGCGCAAACTCGCTATTTAGTACGCGCTGCTATCATTGCTGCATCGGGTTTAGCTTTTGTTTATGTGTCATTATTCTATTTAGGCGCTACCGCTGGTGATATTGCTTTGGGCGCTGAAAATGGTGGCCAAATTCTAACAAACTATGTGACTCATGAGTTTGGCACTATGGGGACTATCTTATTAGCAACGGTAGTGAGCATTGCCTGTTTAACAACTGCAGTTGGGTTAATTACCGCCTGTTCAGAGTTTTTCAATGAGCTATTGCCTAAGATCTCATACAAAGCGTTTGTGATTTTCTTCAGTTTGGTTTGTGCCACGGTTGCCAATGTGGGCTTAACGCAGTTAATTAACATCAGTATTCCTGTGTTAATGACTATTTACCCAGTGGCAATTGCATTGGTAGCGATTACTTTCTTAACTGAGCGTTTCCCTCGTCCTGAGTTTTCACATCGTTTAGTGTTATCTGTTGCTTTGTTCTTTGGTATTTTTGATGGTCTTCAAGTTGCTGGCGTGGATACAAGTTTCCTAAGCTTTATGCCACTTCATGCTGAAGGCATGGCATGGTTATTACCAGTAGGGCTTGCGATTGTTGCTTGTTTATTTGTTCCAGCCAAAGATCAAGCTTTAGCTGCAAGCTAGGTAACCTTTGTCAAACTAAGCTAACTTTAGTTACACTAACGGCGTTATTTCATCTTGAAATAACGCCGTTTTTTTAGGAATTCATGTGACAGATAAGTATCAAGCCGATCCCATTATCGATGCATTTTTAGATGACCTTTGGTCTACGAAAGGACTTAGTGACAATACACTGGCTTCCTATCGTACTGATCTACGCCATTTTGAACGTTTTGTGCTAACGAAAAAACGCCAGTTGATTAATGTCGATCAGTTGCTGATCCGCGATTACTTAGCCTTTCGAGTGGAACAAAATTTTGCAAAAAGCAGTACTGCGCGGTTATTGAGTAGCTTGCGGCGTTTGTATGGTTATTTGTTGGTTAATGAGCAGATAGCTGTTGATCCCACCGCGCTGGTTGAGTCCCCTCAATTAGTTAGGCAATTACCCGAGGCACTCAGTGAAGCCCAAATAAACAGCTTACTGGATGAGCCCAATGTTGATGATCCGCTAGAGTGCCGAGATAAAGCCATGTTGGAGTTACTTTATGCCACTGGGCTGCGGGTAACCGAACTGGTTAGCTTAACCCTTGAGCAAATAAGCTTACGCCAAGGCTTAGTGAGAATTGTCGGTAAGGGCGGTAAAGAGCGCTTAGTTCCCTTAGGTGAGTTAGCGGTGACAGAAGTAGATCAATACCTTGTTGCGGCAAGAGCTGAGCTACTGGGTAATAAGCAAAGTGATGTACTGTTTCCATCAAAGCGCGGTCAAATGATGACAAGGCAGACCTTTTGGCACCGAATTAAGCTATATGCGTTACGGGCAGGAATACACAGCCATTTGTCGCCCCACACTTTGCGCCATGCTTTTGCGACCCATTTATTAAATCACGGCGCAGACTTACGGGTAGTGCAGTTGCTACTGGGCCACAGTGATTTATCGACTACGCAAATTTACACCCATGTAGCTAAAGCGAGGCTGCAACAGTTGCATAGTGAGCACCATCCAAGAGGTTAGTGCAAAATGAATGTTTATTATTGCTTACACAAAATGAGCGCTGTGTAGTTGCTTTCATGAAATATTGTCTGTAACTTTTGCGCTGATGAGCGGGTCTATATAGTGAGTAGACTAATACAGATTGACCAAATAGGATTTTAAATGAAGTTAACCAAAGCATTCTCTTTAGCGATAACGCTTGCAGTAGCCCCGTTATTACATGCCGCTTCTGCCTCTGATATCCCTAATGAAGCAGAACTCAAAAAACAAGTTTCAGATACCTTAGGTGTGAATGTTTTGAGCATTGAGGCATCGCCAATTGATGGTCTTTATCAAGCGCTTACTGACCGTGGTCTGCTATATGTGTCTCCAGATGGCAGTAAGTTACTTCACGGTAATATGTATGATTTACAAAAGGGCATGAAAAACTTAACCGAGGCAGCACTAGCAGGCCCTCGCATTGATATGCTAAAACCTTTTGAAAAGGATATGTTGGTTTATAAAGCCAAAAATGAAAAACATGTGGTGACTATTTTTACCGATGTTGATTGTGGCTATTGTCGTAAGTTGCATCAGCAAATGGATGGCTATAACGATTTAGGAATTACCGTAAGATATTTAGCTTATCCTCGTGCGGGTATTCCGTCAGCGAATGCCGATGAAATGGAAGCTGTGTGGTGTGCTAAAGATCCACTGCAAGCGATGACCGATGCCAAAACTGGTCGTAATGTAAAAGCGGCAAAATGTGATGCTAATATCGAAGGTCAATACCGCTTAGGTGGCTCATTTGGTATTAACGGTACCCCAGCAATTGTGTTAGAAAATGGCGTATTAGTACCAGGCTATCAACCGCCTGAAGCATTATTAAATACCATTAAAACCAATCTTTAATCTACAGTGAGTTAACGGATTTAGCCGCTAAAGCGCGTTAAAAGACGTTAATTTATAACAAAAGGTGAGCCCAAAGCTCGCCTTTTTTGTTATGGTAAATTCAGTTTCAATGATTCATTCCCACTTCATAATTCGATATTTTCTTAAGGTGTTTTTGTGGCCCATAAAATTGTTCGCCGACCTCTAGTAGACGATAGTCATTTACCAGCTAGTATTCCTGCTATTTTAAAGCAATTGTATGCCCGTCGAGGCGTCGACCTTTTGGGCTGTGATCTGAGTCTTTCAAAGCTATTACGCCCAGATTCTATGATGGGCTTGGCTGAAGCTGCGCGTATTATTGCCGATGCTATTATGGCGAAAAAGTCCATTTTGATTGTGGGCGACTTTGACGCAGATGGCGCTACCTCAACCAGTGTGTGTTTGTTGGCATTACGGATGATGGGTGCTCAGCATGTGGATTATCTTATTCCTAATCGATTTGATTATGGCTATGGCTTAAGCCCAGAAATTGTAGCTGTGGCGCAGTCAAAAGGCGCTGAGGTATTAATTACCGTAGATAATGGTATTTCATCCATAGAAGGCGTAGCAGCGGCTAAAGCGCTGGGGATGACCGTAGTGGTGACAGATCACCATCTACCGGGTAAATCATTGCCCATAGCCGATGCCATTGTTAATCCAAATCAAGCTGGCTGTGAGTTTGCCAGTAAATCTATTGCAGGTGTGGGCGTGGCATTTTATTTGATGTCTGTACTGCGCAGTGAATTACGCGCCCGCGATTGGTATCAGCTTAATCAATTAGCCGAGCCGAACTTAGGCAGTTTATTGGACATTGTTGCACTGGGGACTGTGGCTGATGTGGTTTCCCTTGATAGTAATAACCGCATTTTAGTGCAAGCTGGCTTACAAAGAGTACGTAGTGGTCGCTGCCGTGTTGGGATCACAGCTCTGCTTGAAGTCGCTAAGCGAAACCCGCAGCGCATTGTCGCATCAGATTTTGGTTTTGCAGTAGGCCCAAGACTTAATGCCGCAGGACGCTTAGATGAAATGGCCTTAGGGGTCGAAACCCTACTTTGTGAAGATATGATGCTCGCCAGACGCATGGCAGGTGAGCTTGATGGTCTGAATGCTGAGCGCCGCGAATTAGAAACCGGTATGCAGCAAGAAGCCCTAAAAAGCTTACAAAAACTCAGCTTGGATGAAACTAAATTACCTTGGGGATTAGCCATTTTTCAAGAAGATTGGCATCAGGGCGTGATTGGTATTTTAGCATCACGCATTAAAGATAAATATCATCGCCCCGTGATTGCTTTTGCCGATGCGGGTAACGGTGAGATTAAAGGCTCCGCTCGCTCGATTAAGGGCTTACACATGCGTGACTTATTGGAGCTAATTAATAGCCGTCACCCTGGGATGATCCTTAAGTTTGGCGGACATGCGATGGCAGCAGGACTATCCCTAAAAGCTGATGCCTTTAGCGAGTTTGAACAAGCCTATGACAAAGCGGTGCGCGAGATATTAAAACCTGAGCAGCTTACCGGTGAGATTTTATCTGATGGTGAATTGCCAGTCGCGCTGATGAACCTCGATACTGCCTATTTGTTAAGAGATGCAGGCCCATGGGGGCAAGCATTTGAAGAGCCATTATTTGATGGTTATTTCAGTGTCATTCAACAGCGCATTGTCGGTGAAAAGCACCTAAAGCTGGTGTTAGAGTCTCAGTGTGGCGCTGTAATGATGGATGCGATTGCATTTAATGTTGATTTAACCACTTGGCCTGATGCAAGCATAAAACATGCTCGTGTGGCTTATAAACTGGATGTGAATGAGTTTAGAGGTAATCAAACCGTACAAATGCTGGTGGATTACATTGAGCCAGCTTAATGGGTATTGTCTGTGAGGTTAACTTAAGCCAAGGGTGACTTTGTGTTAGTTAGCTGCGGCGCTAATAAGTTGCGCTTTAATGAGCTGGTATTACTCAGGTGTGCTTGCTCAAGAGGCTAGTACAAGGAGCTAGTAAATGAGTCAGAGTACTGACTCAAAGTCGTTAAGGCGCTTTATTGATGCAATGGTTACCACATGAATGATAAATGACAGAAACAAAAAAGCCTCGCATTGCGAGGCTTTTTTGTTATTTGGTCGCGTTAGCCACCAAATCTAAATATGGTGCCCGAACCCGGAATCGAACCAGGGACACGAGGATTTTCAATCCTCTGCTCTACCGACTGAGCTATTCGGGCGACGGGATGCAATTTAAGGTTTTAAGCCGTTTGAGTCAACCGTTTTTTTAGCATTTAAGCTGAAAATGTGTCAACTGCATATCTTTTGTACCTTTTGTGATGTTTTATTCTACATGGCGTATAAATAAAAAATGCCTTCAAATTGAAGGCATTCTAGCGTAGTTAAGCAGTAAGGCTAAACATTAGTTACTGACTAACTCATTATTCGGGAAATTCGCCGCCATCACGGTTACCACGTTTTGCTTTAGCTGCTCTTGACCTAATTCTTCGTAAGCCTGAGCCATGATTTCAAGGGCATGTTCAGTTGATGGTGTTCCTGGGAATTGCTCCATCACAGTTTGTGCTCTTACCGCTGCAGCGCTCCAAGCGCCCATTTTAATATAATACTCAGCTACTTTGATTGAGTATTTTGCTAAACGGTTTTTTAGGTATTGCATACGATGTTGTGCATCTGCTGCATACTTACTATCTGGGTAGCTTTTGATTAAACGATCAAAATCTTTAAAAGCATCTTGGGCATTTTTAGGATCGCGATCGGTGCGGTCAATATTCATCATATCGTGAAAAAGATAATTATCAGCCTGCATATTAGTCAAACCACGCATATAATAGACATAATCAATATCTGGATGGGTTGGGTTTAAGCGTAAAAAGCGGTCAATGTTAGCAATACCTGATGCGACATCATCCATCTTATAATAGGCAAAAATCATGTCCAATTGGACTTGAGTTTTGTGGGGGCCGAACGGGTAACGCGAGTCTAACGCTTCTAGGGTTCTAACGGCTTTTGAGTAGTTCCCAAGTTCCATTGAGGTTCGTGCCTGAGCATAAAGTGCTTCTGGCGACTTGTTACTGACAACTTCTTCTTCAAAACCTTTAGAGGTGCTACAAGCCGTTAAAGTCAATGAAAACAATACTAGGGCGGCGCCTTTGGCAAAATTATGCATATGTAAATTCAATTCTTTTATAAGTTATTGTTAAGAATTTTTCCATTTCACTGTAAAATAGAAAACAATCCGATTGTAACAGATAGTTCATTCACTTTGGACCCCAAAAAAGGGGTACGGTTCCTATGACACAAGAGATTAATCTAAAAAGCGAAATCACAGCAAGTCAAACGGGTCTAAGATTAGACCAAGCTTTGGCTGAATTGTTCCCTGATTATTCCCGTACACGCATCAAAGAATGGATTTTATCTGGTGCAGTTTCAGTTGATGATACTGTCGTCGATATACCTCGTGAGAAGGTACTAGAGTCGCAGTTAATTGCTGTAGAAGCAACGCTTGAAGAAGAAGTTAAAGATAAAGCGCAGAAAATCCCACTAGATATCGTCTACGAAGATGACCATATTTTAGTGGTAAACAAGCAAGCGGGCTTGGTTGTGCATCCTGGTGCAGGTAATGCTGATGGCACATTATTAAATGCGTTATTACATCATTGTCCTGAAATCGAACATGTACCACGTGCTGGTATTGTGCATCGTTTAGATAAAGACACCACAGGTTTAATGGTGGTGGCTAAAACGGTTGAAGCACAAACTCACCTTGTTGCGGCGCTTCAAGCCCGTGATATCGTGCGTGAATACGAAGCAATTGTTATTGGTACTATGACAGCTGGTGGCACGGTTGATGAACCTATTGAACGCCATGAAACTCGTCGTACTCAAATGGCAGTGATTATGGGGGGCCGTCCTTCAGTCACTCATTATCGCGTTGCTGAAAAATTTAGAGCCCATACTCGTTTAAGACTGCGTCTTGAAACAGGTCGTACTCACCAAATTCGTGTTCATATGGCTTATATTGGCCACGTGCTAGTTGGTGATCCTGTTTATGGTGGTCGTCCACGTCCGCCTAAAAAAGCAAGCAAAGCGTTTTTTGAACTTTTAAAAGGCTTTGAGCGTCAGGCGTTACATGCGGTGCGTTTGGAGCTTGCACATCCGTTTACCCAAGAAATTATGACTTGGCATGCTCCTATCCCTGAGGATATGAAGATGCTAACCAAAGCATTGCGCGAAGACACAGAACTAAATCCAATAGAATACCTATAGGTGTTAGTCTTGCGTAAGCGATGGCATAAGGATTGATTGTGTTTAAAGCCAGTTGGCCATTACCTGATAATGTTGCTATCGCCATGACAAATCGTCATGGCGGTGTCAGCAAACCACCTTATGACAGCCTGAATTTAGGCTTGCATGTGGGGGATGTTGTAGCAGATGTCATGGCCAATCGGGCTTTATTACAAACAGCGCATTCAATCCAGTCGCCACTTGTTTGGCTTGAGCAAGTGCATGGCACTGACATCATTGATTGCTCTAGACTGACGACAGCTGATATTGCATCTCCTCTCATTGGCGATGGTAGTTATACCAACTCCCCCAATACTGCACTGGCGATTATGACCGCAGATTGCCTTCCTGTATTACTATGTAATAATGCGGGCACTGAAGTTGCTGCAGTCCATGCCGGCTGGCGTGGCTTATGTGATGGCATAATTGAAGCCGCAGTTAGCAAATTTTCCTCTCCAACGACTGAACTCATCGCTTATTTAGGTCCTGCAATTGGCCCTGGTGCGTTTGAAGTTGGCGCAGAAGTACTTCAATATTTTACCGAAAAGCATCCTCAAGCGACTGACTACTTTAAACCGCAAGCTGAAAAGTATTTAGCAGATTTAGCGGGCTTAGCTCAAATGAGGCTGGCGTTATTAGGTATTCCCCAAATATATTGCGCTAATCGCTGCACTTTTAGCGATAGTGATTACTTTTCTTATCGCCGCGAACAACAAACTGGCCGCATGGCGTCGCTTATCTGGCTTAAGTCCTAATCTGTTTTTTAGATTTGATCTACATCATTTAACCTAACGGTTTATTTTTAAATTCGCCTCATTAGATTGAAAAATCCATAAACACCCCCATATTTTACTTATCAAAAACATTCCCGTTTTTAAATTAATTGTTTAGGAGGCCGTATGAGACTCGATCGTATGACCAATAAGTTTCAAATCGCCATTTCAGATGCACAGTCACTGGCGTTAGGACGAGATCATCAGTTTATTGAACCTATTCATTTGATGATGGCTTTGTTAAATCAAGATTCAGGTTCAATTCACCCATTACTGACCCAAGCGGGCATTAATGTCAGTGCGCTGCGTTCGTCAATTAGCCAAGAGCTGGAACGAGTATCGCAAGTGCAAGGCACCGGTGGTGATGTTCAGTTGTCACAAACCCTGATCCGCTTGCTGAACTTATGCGATAAATTAGCCCAAAAGCGAAAAGACAAATACATTTCGTCAGAGTTGTTTGTATTAGCGGCGTTAGAAGGCAATGACCCGTTAGCTAAAAGCCTTAAAGCGGCGGGTGCCACCAAAGAAGTCTTGGAGTCGACCATAGATCAAATCCGTGGCGGACAAAATGTCGATGATCCCAATGCCGAAGATCAACGCCAAGCGCTAAAGAAATTTACCGTCGATCTTACTGAGCGAGCAGAGCAAGGTAAATTAGATCCGGTTATTGGCCGCGACGAAGAAATTCGCCGTACCATCCAAGTACTGCAGCGCCGTAGTAAAAACAATCCAGTATTGATTGGTGAGCCCGGTGTGGGTAAAACTGCCATCGTTGAAGGCTTAGCTCAACGGATTGTCAATGGCGAAGTACCTGAAGGCATTAAAAACAAACGGGTACTTTCCCTTGATATGGGCTCGTTAATTGCGGGCGCAAAATATCGCGGTGAATTTGAAGAGCGCCTCAAAGCAGTATTAAGTGAGTTAGCCCAAGAAGAAGGCCAAGTCATCCTGTTTATCGATGAGCTGCACACTATGGTTGGTGCAGGTAAAGGCGAAGGGGCGATGGATGCAGGTAATATGCTTAAACCCGCTCTTGCTCGAGGCGATTTACATTGTGTTGGCGCTACCACGCTTGATGAATACCGTCAGTATATTGAAAAGGATGCCGCACTTGAGCGTCGTTTCCAAAAAGTGCTGGTTGATGAGCCAAGTGTGATAGATACCATTGCGATATTACGGGGTTTAAAAGAACGCTATGAGCTGCATCACCATGTGGAAATTACCGATCCTGCTATTGTAGCCGCAGCCACTATGTCACACCGCTATGTCTCTGACAGAAAGTTACCTGATAAAGCTATCGATTTGATTGATGAAGCAGCCTCAAGTATCCGTATGCAAATTGACTCAAAGCCAGAGTCATTAGATAGGTTAGAGCGTCGCGCAATTCAACTTAAGCTAGAAGAACAAGCACTAGCGAAAGAAGAAGATGAAGCCAGTCGCAAACGTCTGAGTGATTTACAGGCTGAGCTTGCTCAAGTTGAAATTAAAGCCAACGAGCTAAACGAAATTTGGCGCACTGAAAAAGCCGCATTGGCTGGCACTCAACATATTAAAGCCGATTTAGAACAATCGCGCATGGATATGGACGTGGCGAGAAGGGCAGGCGATTTAACGCGAATGTCTGAACTGCAATATGGCCGTATTCCTGAACTTGAAAAGCAATTAGATTTAGCTTCTCAGGCTGAAATGCAAGACATGACCTTATTACGCAATAAAGTCACCGATATTGAAATTGCAGAAGTGTTGTCAAAAGCCACCGGTATACCAGTGAGTAAAATGCTCGAAGGTGAGCGTGACAAGTTATTGCAAATGGAAGACGCACTACATCAAAGAGTGATTGGTCAAAATGAAGCGATAGAAGCGGTATCAAATGCGATTCGTAGAAGCCGCGCAGGTCTAGCTGATCCAAACCGCCCTATAGGTTCTTTCCTCTTTTTAGGCCCAACTGGTGTGGGTAAAACCGAACTATGTAAATCATTAGCGACATTCCTATTTGATACTGAATCCTCCATGGTGCGTATCGATATGTCAGAGTTTATGGAAAAGCATACCGTGTCACGGCTGGTGGGTGCGCCTCCTGGTTATGTCGGCTATGAAGAGGGCGGTTACTTAACAGAAGCCGTTCGTCGTAAGCCTTATTCTGTCATCTTGCTCGATGAAGTTGAAAAAGCCCATCCTGATGTATTCAATATCTTACTGCAAGTATTGGACGATGGTAGATTAACTGACGGCCAAGGCCGAACGGTCGACTTTAGAAATACCGTTATTATCATGACCTCAAATTTAGGCTCTGACATTATCCAGCAAGGTTTTGAAACCCAAAACTATGCTCAGATGAAGGCATCGGTAATGGAAGTCGTTACCCAAAGCTTTAGGCCTGAGTTTTTAAACCGTATCGATGAAACTGTGGTGTTCCATCCACTATCAGCTGAACATATTGCCTATATCGCAGAAATCCAGTTAGAGAACTTAAAAGCGCGCTTAGCAGAAAAAGACTTTAGCTTAACGATCTCTAAAGCTGCACTGGCATTAATTGCTGAAGCAGGATTTGATCCTATATATGGAGCAAGACCACTCAAGCGTGCCTTGCAGCAGGAAGTTGAAAACCCATTAGCTAATCACTTACTAAAAGGTGATTTACTACCAGGTAAAGCAATCAACGTAGATGTGAAAGATGGTTTGCTAACATTTAGCCAATAATCTACTTCGTCATTAATCAACTTAGTGCATGGCTAATCAATTGAGTGAAGCAATTAAAGGGGCATAGTAGTTAACTATGCCCCTTTTGTGTTTTTGGCGAGGTGAGACTGATCAATAGAAACTATCCAAAATAAATAACCCTTTTGACGAATTCGTAAACCCAGTGTCGGCAAGCTATCTTGCGAGTATCAAATTTATAAACTAGCTTGAAAGTAGACTATTTAACTCAACCACTGTGATTTTAGTCAAAAGGATATAGCATGAATAAATTAGTTGTAATAAGTAGCGCACTCATAGCAATAGCCCTAACAGGCTGTAGCTCTGCCCCCCAAACCAATGGCGAAATCCCAGTTATTAAGGTTGGTAATGTTGATTACGACAGTATTTATCATTATGGCTATAACCGTGGCTGTCAAAGTGCACTATTGCAAAGCACATCAAGTGAATCACTCGACGGAATGAAAGATAAAACCTTAAATGGGATAAATGCATTTGAAAAAGGTTGGCGCTCAGGTACCCAAACCTGTAATGGTGGCGAGTTTAAATCAATGTACACTGTTGGCAATTAATCATGCCCAATCGACAAAACTTATAGCAAAAGGGGCCAATAGGCCCCTTAATATCACAATGTCATGCTATTGCTTAATATTGTAGCTAATACAATATTACTGGCAAAACAGTTTTATTCTTTCTTCATTGGTTTCAATTTGAGCAAGTCTCTCTTCTTCGGTTACCTGTACGGCTTCACCGGTGGTGGGATCTTTGCGGTGTAATCGTTGATAAGTATTTAATACATTTAGGCTGTGTTTAGCGCTTTCACAAATAGACGCTGCTTGTTCAGCATCTCTAGCCTTAATGGTTTCGGCATTCTTTTCTGCATCCGATGGTTTATTTGCACTTGATGATGCATTAGCAATAACAGGTAAGTAACCCACTTGTGCAGGCTCAATGTCTTCACTATAGAGTTTTTCAGAATTAACTTCATTCGGTGGCTGTTGACTATAATGCTTTACCCCTTTCTCATCGACCCAAGAATAAATCACGGTAGCATTGGCAACTTGTATCAAACTACAACAGCCTATTAAACACAATAAACGTAAACTAAGCATATATATTCCTAAATGGTGTATACCAACTTTCCTTATTAAAAATAAAATAGGCGATTTGAACCTTAAAACCAATAGTTATTATCGAGTTTATTGAAGACTTAGTTCCAATACTTGAGCTATTGAAGGTAAACAAGCAGCCTAGAATTGGCAGTCAACAACAAAATAGGGTGGTTTTAGGTGATAAAAACCACGAATTGTTTAGCTTTTGCGCATTCAGTTTGTGTTGCAGATAAAA
The DNA here is from genome assembly GCF_041469325.1 of Shewanella sp. 10N.286.51.B8. Taxonomy (NCBI): domain Bacteria; kingdom Pseudomonadati; phylum Pseudomonadota; class Gammaproteobacteria; order Alteromonadales; family Shewanellaceae; genus Shewanella; species Shewanella sp. 10N.286.51.B8. The sequence continues at coordinate 140 of NZ_JBFRKG010000040.1, read as the reverse complement.
AATGCCAAAAGCCCTTGCGCTAAATCTTAACTTGCCTATAATGCGCATCCACTGACACGGCGACAGGCCAATAGCCTCAAGGTGTTAGCGTTAATTAAGCTGCTTTTAAAGCGTCATAATTAACCGGTTGAAAAGCATTT
>NZ_JBFRKG010000039.1:0-27345 GCF_041469325.1 Shewanella sp. 10N.286.51.B8 | reverse complement strand
AACTGAGCTAATGTCGCATCTATTTGCTTTTTTAATTCACTTAGCAAGGTATCGTCTTTCAACCTGCCAACTGAGCTAATCTCGCATATCAAATCAATTTTAAAATTTGGAGCGACATATCAGGTTCGAACTGATGACCTATACCTTGGCAAGGTATCGCTCTACCAACTGAGCTAATGTCGCATCACTTAATGCTTTATCAAAACATTTGGCAAGGTATCGTTTGAACCAGAGCCAACTGAGCTAATGTCGCACATAAATTTTAATTTGAAAATTGGAGCGACATATCAGGTTCGAACTGATGACCTATACCTTGGCAAGGTATCGCTCTACCAACTGAGCTAATGTCGCATTTTGGTGTTTCAACTTTCAAACTTCAACCTCTTGCAGTAATGACTCTTACTGTAAAAAGTTGAGGCCGCATTATATGTAATATTCACTACACTGCAACCCTTATTTCAAAAAAAAAGTCTGATCGGTTAAATTTTAAATACTTCGCGGCGATAAAACTGCAATTCTTCGATAGATTCTTTGATATCTTCTAAAGCTTGGTGGGTATTCTTCTTAGTCAGCCCATCCATCACTTCCGGTTTCCAGCGCTTGGTAAGCTCTTTAATCGTACTGACATCAATATTGCGATAATGGAAGAACTCTTCCAGCTCCAACATGTACTTGTTCAAAAAGCGGCGATCTTGGCCAATGGTATTGCCACACATAGGTGACGCACCTTTTGGCACATACTGCTCTAAAAAGGCAATCGTCTGTCTAATGGCATCTTCTTCAGTGTATGAACTCGCCTTTACGCGATCAATTAAACCTGATTGTCCATGGTGAGTTTGATTCCATTCATCCATACCGGCTAACACTTCATCTGATTGATGAATCGCAACCACAGGGCCTTGAGCTAATACGTTTAACTCTTGATCTGTCACAATAGTGGCAATTTCAATTACACGATCGACGCTAGGTTCTAGACCCGTCATTTCTAAATCAACCCAAATTAGATTGCTTGAGTTTACAGCCATAATATCTGCCTTATTCTGTCAAAAGCCCATAATTCAGGCTTTTTTATTAAAGAGGGTGTATCATACTGTTTTTTTAAGCGACACAAAAACACCAAATTAATGAAGATTAGCCTGTGAGTAAAAAGAAACCACTTAGCCAAGGTCAAAAGCGCAGAATGCGCGACAATCAGAGTAAGCGCCTAAAACGCAAAGACACACAAGATTCTGCTAACGAGTTACAGGATAGTCTACTAGGGCCTGAACAGCAGGGTATTGTTATTTCACGTTTCGGTCAGCATGCTGATATTGAAACCGAAGATGGCACTGTCGCCCGTTGTAATATTCGCCGTAATATCACTAGCCTTGTAACCGGTGATAAAGTGCTAGTGCGCCTTGCCAATGAAACCGATCGTGGTATTGGGGGCATTGTTGAAGCGGTTCATCCACGGATTTCGTCGCTAACTCGTCCAGATTTATATGATGGCGTAAAAATCATTGCTGCCAATATTGATCAAATTTTGATTGTATCGTCGATTTTACCCAGCTTTACCACCCAAATTATTGACCGCTACTTGGTTGCCGCTGAAGACACCGATATTCCACCAGTCATCATTCTTAATAAAATGGATTTATTAACCGATGACAATCGTGAAGAAGTCGAAGTGGCATTAGAGCGTTACCGCCAGATTGGTTACCCCGTCTATATGGTCAGTAGCCATACTGGTGAAGGTGTTGATCAAATAAAAGCCTTACTTGCTGATAAAATTAGCGTATTTGCAGGGCAATCAGGTGTAGGTAAATCATCGCTGATTAATGCACTGATGCCTGATGCAGAGCTAGCAATTGGCGATGTATCCAATAACTCAGGCCTAGGTCAGCACACTACAACGACGGCAAAGTTACTTCACTTTCAAAGTGGCGGCGACTTAATTGACTCTCCAGGTGTACGAGAGTTTGCGCTATGGCACTTACCTGCCCCGCGCGTAGGCTGGTGCTTTATTGAATTTAGAGATTACATCGGTACCTGTAAGTTTAGAGACTGCAAACATGGTGATGATCCAGGTTGCGCCTTGCAAGCGGCGCTAGCTGATGGGAAAATAACCCAAGATAGATTTAGTAATTACCAGCGCATTATTGCCAGCCTAGATGAACAGCGACATGCTCGCCACTTCCGCGCCGCTGACGAGTAACTTCGCTGACGTACAAATATTAACTGTTATATTATAACAACCTCAACAACTCAAAAGGGTATTCAATTGGACTCTGTTAAAATTGCTTTGCAATACATCTTACCTAAACACTTACTTTCACGTCTTGTGGGTAAACTTGCTGCCGCTGAAGCTGGCGCAATCACCACTGCAGGTATTCGATGGTTCATCAAGCAGTATAAAATTGATATGTCTGAAGCGGCTCAAAGTGAGCCTGAAGCCTATAAAACATTTAATGCCTTTTTTACCCGCGCATTAAAACCGGGTCTTCGCCCAATTGTTGAAGATGCGAAAACAGTCGCTCACCCTGTTGATGGCGCAGTAAGTCAATGTGGTCCAGTACAAGCTGGCAAAATTGTCCAAGCAAAAGGCCATGACTACACCACCTTAGCCCTGTTAGGCGGTCAGATTAAGGATGCTGAACGTTTTAATGATGGCGAGTTTGCAACGATTTATTTAGCACCCAAAGATTATCACCGAATTCACATGCCAATCACTGGCACCTTGTCGAAAATGACTTATATTCCTGGTGATTTGTTTTCGGTTAACCCGTTAACTGCGCAAAATGTACCAGGGCTATTTGCCCGTAACGAACGTGTTGTCGCTATTTTTGAAACTGAAGTAGGCCCACTTGCCATGGTATTAGTTGGCGCAACGATTGTGGCAAGTATTGAAACTGTTTGGGCAGGCACAGTGACCCCGCCTTGTGGTAAGCAAGTCTTCACATGGGATTACCCAACTGAAGGTCCTGAAGCACTGACGTTAGAAAAAGGCGCCGAAATGGGCCGCTTTAAGTTAGGCTCTACCGTAGTAATGTTATTTGCTCAAGACGCTATTGAAAGCTTTGCCGAAGGCGTTGAGCCAACGCAAACCACACGCATGGGTCAAGCCTTCGCTCATTTAAAGTAATCGTTATTGCCCACAACATGGTTAGTTGAACGAGTATGATGCCAACAGGCGCTTTCAAAGGATCGAATCCAAACTCAGGGTTAATTCAATTGCATATCGCAGTACTGCTATTTGGCGGTACTGCACTATTTTCTAAAATTATCCCCCTCAATGCGCTAGACATCACAGTACTGCGTTGTGTTATCGCCTTTTTTGCACTTGGCTGTATCGTCAAATTAAGCAAGAAAAAGCTACAATTACAGCAATTCAAACATTACTTAGTCGCCCTAGGCCTCGGTATTCTTGTTAGCTTGCATTGGGTGACCTATTTCGCCTCAATGCAACTGTCATCAGTTGCCATTGGCATGATTGCTTTTTTCACCTACCCCGTCATGACTGTGCTTATAGAGCCGCTAGTCAATAACACACGGCTTAAATTAGTGGATGTTATTTCAGGTTTAGTGGTATTAATCGGAGTGATGTTACTTATTCCCGAGGCCAACCTCGAAAATGATGTCACCTTAGGCATTGCTACAGGTATTTTATCTGCTGCGTTATTCACTGGCCGCAATTTGCTCCATAAACGCTACTTCAGTGGTTATAGCGGCCCTCAGGCTATGTTTTATCAAACATTCGTAGCTGTAGTCGTGTTAAGCCCGTGGTTAGAAGTGGAATTAGATACTATCAAGGCTGAAATGTGGACAACAATTGTCATTTTAGGGGTATTTTTTACCGCTGCCCCCCACGCCTTATTTGCCTCAGCGCTGCGTCAATTAAGCGCTAAAACTGTCGGACTCGTCTCATGTCTGCAGCCCTTTTATGGCACGGTATTAGCCTTGCTATTGTTAAATGAGCAAGTCAATGTCACCACCACTGTGGGAGGGTTGATTATCTTAGCCACCGCAATTTTCGAAACTCAGCAAAATCATAAAAAAAATAAAGCGTAAACTCAGGTTTTTGTTACCATTGTATTAGTCCCTCTTAAGTAATCATCCAACTATGATACGTATTGCGGTTTTATTGTTCTGTATTATTTCTTTTACTGCCTCTGCAACCTCTCCGCTGCAGTTAGACAAGCGCTTGGGCTTTGCTAAAAATACCAATACAATCGCGGTTGTGGACATTCCAACTCAAATAGACAATGTCCAGCAAAGTATCACAAGGCTGCGTAATGAAGCCCAAAGCTATGATGATCTTGAGTCGGCAAGTGCTGGCACAATCAACAGCATTACTGCAAAAATCAATCAGCCCGCAGCGCCAATCATCATCAATGACGATGTTGATATTAGCCAACAAGCCTCAATGGCTTACTACCATTTATCAGAGCAAAAACAATCCGAAAATGATTTAAGCTTGCAGTTAGTTGAGCTTAATAAAAGACAAACAGCCTTACCCACCTTAATACGCCAAGCCAAAGAAGCCTTAAATCAGCATAAGCGTGCCCGACAAGCGCCTTTGGATACCCCTTTAGGCAAGCTGCAAAGCTTACAAGCTGAGTTACTTGAGCAACATATCGCAACCTTATCTTCTGAGCTCTCCAGTGGTCCTAAACAAAAACAAATCGTGCAACTGCAATTACAGCTTTTGCGCTTAGAGCATGCCCAGCAAGAGCGATTAATTGAGCAGTTAAACCAAAAAAACAATCAATATCGCCAACAAAAAGCCGCCAATACCATTGCCAACAACCTGATTGATGAGCAACAACTTGCCGATGAAGCCTCGCAAGAGATAAGCGCACAAAATCAGCAGTATGCTGACGAATTAATCCGTATAAATAATGCCATTTCAGACACCATCGAGTTGCAAGAAAAAGCAGAGAAACAATACCAATCCCATGCGCTACAGTTGGCTAATGTTGAGGAGCAAATCACCTGGGTAGAAACTAACTCTGCATTTGGCGACCGTTTTTTACAGATGCTGCAGTCCTTACCTAAGCCGACAAACCAAGATAAATTACTGGCATCCGTTGCTGACTCACGCCTAAAGCGTTATCAGGCTGAGCAACAAAAAGCGTTAAATAAGCAACAATTGAGCAATCAGAAGTATCTTAATAATACCCAAGTAAAATTACTTACCTCTCAGCAAAGCCTAATCGAACAAGTAGTACAAAGCTATGATGTATACCTCAATGAGCAAGCTAAACTGCGCAATAGTTATGAGCAGCTAACACAGATTTATCTTGATCTTAAAAACACCCTCAATGAACATTTATTTTGGGTTCCCAATGCGGCGGCAATATCCGGTTTGTGGCTTATTGACTTAAAGAATGCCACCGTATGGATGATGCAAACCCAACAAGGGCAACTGCTTAAACAAGCGTGGGCAGAGCAAAATATATATTGGGCTTGGTGGGTGATCACCTTGATATTGTGCTTAATGGCCCAGGATTTATTGACGCCTAAATTTAATAGAACCATTGAACATTATGGTCAATATGTGGGTAACGTAACCCAAGATAAATTCAAATACACCGCTAAAACCTTAGCGCTAAGTTTATGTTATTCGCTAGTAAAACCATTACCGGTACTACTTGCTGGATGGATTTTATTTGCCTCAGAACTGAACTTGGTGCATGCAATTGGGGTTGGCGTGTTATCTGTGGGTGGCAGCTACTTGGTGTACCGAGTCTTTGCATTACTTGCCTGTGATAATGGCATTTTAGTCTGTCACTTTAGAAGACCTGAAACCTTAATTAGGCGCCTTCAAGAAAAAACCCTGCGCTTTATTGTCTTAAGCTGGCCATTAATTGGCATTATCGGTTTTACTGAAGCCCTTGATAGCTCGCTTATTCGTAACAGTATTGGTCGTTTGGCATTTTTCTTATTCACCATCTCGCTATTGATGCTATATAAAGATTTATATGCCTTTATTAATGATTTTCGTGCCAACGCCAATGATGGCAAGAACATGAAATTACTCCATAAAGTCATTTGGGCATTTTTAATCACAGTGCCTTGCGCCAGCATTGTTTTCGCCCTAATAGGTTACTATTTTAGTGCCTTTCAAGTATTACTGCAGCTGCAATTAGCCTTATTGCTAGGCTTAGGCTTTTTATTGTTGTACCAACTACTAAAGCGTTGGATGCTAATCGAGCGCCGTTTAATTGCCTTTGATCGCGCTAAAACCAAACGAGCAGAAAGACTGGCGCAACGTGAGCGTGGCGAACTAAATAATACCCCCGATGTCTCTGAAAACTATGAAGAGCCCAAAGTCGACCTGGAAACTATCTCGAGTCAGTCGCTGGGGTTAGTACGTTCGCTACTGATTTTAGCCTTTTTTGCTAGTTTACTTGGGCTTATTTCTCAAACCCATACTGCACTGTTTTCTTTCCTTGATGGCATTACCTTATGGAGCACCCATTCGGTAGTTAACGGTATAGAGCAGCAAATTCCGATCACCTTAAAGTCAATTCTGTTTGCCTTTATCACCGTTGGCTTTTCCGCCATGATTGCTAAAAATCTGCCGGGTTTACTAGAGCTGACCATTTTACAACGATTAGAGCTATCGCCAGGTACAGGGTTTGCTATCACCACCGTAAGTAGTTACGTGGTGGTATTTCTTGGCATGTTAATCGGGTTTTCCACCGTCGGGGTTGAATGGTCGAAATTACAATGGCTTGTTGCAGCGCTTTCGGTGGGCCTTGGTTTTGGCTTACAAGAAATTTTTGCTAACTTTATTTCTGGTTTGATTATCTTATTTGAAAAACCGATTCGAATAGGCGATACGGTGACCATTCGCGACTTAACCGGCACCGTCAGCAAAATTGAAATTCGAGCCACAACCATTGTCGATTGGGACAGAAAAGAGATTATTGTCCCCAATAAAGCCTTTATTACAGAACAACTGGTCAACTGGTCGTTATCTGATCCTATTACCCGAGTTATCGTTTATGTGTCAGTGCAGCGTGATGCAGATCCATCAAAAGTTGAAGCCTTACTCCATCAAGCAGTAAGAGAATGTGACTTATCATTGACCTTCCCTGAGCCTGAAGTCTGGTTTGCAGGTTTTGGCCAGCACACCCAAGATTATGAAGTCAGATCCTATGCTAAAGACATGAACGATCGTTGGCCCTTAAGGCATAACCTTCACAAACGTATTTGTAAAAAACTAAAAGAAAACCAAGTTGAATTGGCGTACCCACAAATGGAAATCCATATCAATAATGGTCAGAGTCGTGAATTTAATAAAATTATCAAAGGTTAAATAAATGCTGATTTTTGCTCACCGCGGTGCGAGTGGTTATGAAGTAGAAAACACCCTTGCGGCAATGGAAAAAGCACTGGCGTTAAAGGTTAGTGCCATTGAACTTGATGTTTATAATGTGGAAGGGCAACTGATTGTATTTCATGATCGCCGCCTAGAAACCAAAACCTCAGGACAAGGGTTAGTGCATCTAAGTAGCTTAGACACTATCAATAATGTGACTATCAAGCAGCATAAACTACCGACGCTATGGCAAGTCATGGGCCTGATTAAAGGTCGCTGTATTGTCAATATTGAGCTTAAAGGCTATCACACCGCCGCGCCTCTTATTGCTTGCTATAACGACATGATTGAGCAGCTTGGCTTTAGCCCAGATCAGCTACTGATCTCATCATTTAATCAGCCTTACTTACTCGAGGTTAAACAACATCTCCCCCATGCTAGAGTGGCACCCATTTTAGCGGGCGTGCCGCTAAACTATGCTGAATCAGTATCAGCCCTTGATGCCTATTCTATCCATGTTGATATACATTTTGTCACCCATAAAATGGTCAATGATGCCCATCAACGCGGCGCTAAAATTTATGTCTACACCGTCGATAATGCCGAAGACATTCAAGCTTTGAACGCCATTGGCGTAGATGGGATATTCAGTAACTATCCCGATAAAGCCGCCGAAGTAATCCAGCAATTAAATCAACAAGACACTGATTCTCAAGCAACTGACCACCATTTATACTTTGGCTAAATACCCCCTAAAGCAACAGGCAAGTGACACCGTTAAACTTGCCTGTTTCGTTGCGCCCAAGCGCCAACAGCAAAAAATGCCACCAGTAGCAGTAACAGCATCCATTGTGAAGGCATTGATTTAAGTTGCCTCGCTAACCACGGGCTAACGCTGACAATCCCTAAGCCGTAACCAAAAGCATTCACCAGTACAAATACCCAAGTTCGGACAAAAAAGCCCTGACCCGATAACGCCTTGCGTAATAGCCGATTAATATCGGTGGCAAACACCACAATACAACAGGCCACTAACGCAGTGGCAATTTCACTCATCCACGGATGAAGCATTGCGCCAAGCTGGGCAATAAATGCTATTATTTGATCCATTAACTTCCTCAATTTAATCGACTTACAGGGATTTTATGGCACACAAGTTATTATTGTTAACCCAAGATAACGACAGGTTTCGTCAATTATTAGCGGCTCACCACCTTAAGGATCTGACAATTCTAGGCGATGAGCCTAGTAGTATTACTGAGGCTGATATCTGGTTTGCAGAGCCACATCTTGCGGCGCCATTACTTAACTTAGGTCGCAACTTAACTTGGATGCAATCCACTTTTGCTGGTGTTGATCGCCTTACAGGTTCTAGACAACGACGGGATTACGTCCTAACCAATATCAAAGGGATTTTTGGCCCTTTGATGAGTGAATATTTATTTGGTTATTTACTTGCCCACCAGCGAGAGCATGCAAAATATAAACAACAGCAGCAACATAAGCAATGGATCCCTGGTAGCTACAGAACCTTACAAGGCCAAGGCTTACTGTTACTCGGTACCGGCTCGATTGCCCAGCATATTGCTAAAACGGCGAAGCATTTCGGCATGACGGTTACCGGCCTGAGTCGTAGCGGCGAGCCAAAGGCGCATTTTGACCATGTTGATACTATTGAGCACTTAGCTAACTATTTGCCTAGTGCACACACCATCGCCAGTACGCTACCTAGCACCTTAGAAACTGAGAATCTATTAAGCAAAACCATGCTGGCATTACTACCTGATGAATGTGTGCTGTTCAACCTTGGCCGCGGAAATGTGCTCGATTTAGATGCCTTAGCTGCGCAATTACTTAATAAGTCACAACAAAACGCAATCCTTGATGTCTTTAATCAAGAGCCATTGCCCGCAGACCACCCTATTTGGCATTGCCCTAATGCCATTATCACCCCCCATATTGCCGCCCCAAGCTTTCCTGAACAAGTGGTAGAAGTGTTCGTTGAAAACTTCCATTTATGGACAACACAGCAACCTTTAAAGCATCTGGTCGATTTTTTTAAGGGCTATTAATCTTTATTATTAACCGCCAGCATAATGCCTAACAATTAAGTCATACTGTAATTTAAATCTCATGGATGAGCTGATATTGAATAAAAGTAACCCCCTCTGGAGTCTATATCCTCCCGACTTGAAAACCCTAAGACCTCTTCCTTTTAATCCAATTGATAACGCCGATATTGGCATTAAACTCCCATTGCAGCAGTAATTGTGAGCAAGTTAGCAATTTTTAATAACTAATATTCTTGGCACCAATTAAGAAATTGATAAAAAAGTTATTAGCAATGAGAACGGTTTTCATTTAGAATTGCATTATAGTCAACGAGCGAGCATTTCTTAGCCTTATGAATTGTCTAAGTTAAGATATGAATCAGATTAATTGAAGAGGCTTTATGTACGTTTGTCTTTGTCACGGAATTACTGATACCCAAATTAAAGAAGCGGTAAGCAAACATGGCGATAGCTCTTTAGCTGACGTTAAAAAACGCTTAGGTGTTGCTGATCAATGTGGTAAATGTGCACGTATGGCGAGCAACATTATTCAGGCTCAAGTTGACGTAGAACCTAAATTTTACGAAGTGGCGTAAGCTGTTGCTAAAAAGCAAGGCTAACTCAAGCCTTAAGTTCATCCTCAGGTTAAAATCAAATTCTCATAAAAAATGCTGCCCATTGGCAGCATTTTTTATGTCTTTCTTTTATGGCTATTCTGCTGCGCGATTAATCGCTTGATGGCTCAATGTCAGCATCCGTTTGCGCACCGAGCTCGATATCAACACTATCGACCCGTTGTAAACCACGAGGTAGTTTCGCGCCTCTACGGCCTCTCTCACCACGATAATGCTCAAGATCAGATGGTTTTAAAGTTAGCTTACGTTTACCAGCCCACAGGGTAACTGACGCCTCTTGTGGAATAACATCAAGATGGATCAATAGCTCTTCTCTGCTCTTAGCGCGATCCGTTGGGATACCAATGATCTTGTTACCCTTACCTTTCGATAACTGCGGCAAGGCATCAACATCAAAGATAAGCATTCGGCCTTCATTGGTTATCGCCATAATTGACTGAGGCACGCCTTTTTTAACCAATTTAGGCACTAAGGACTGCGCATTCGCAGGCAGGCTTAATAATGCTTTACCAGCCTTATTACGACTCACCATATCTGCATAAGAGCCGATAAAACCGTAACCGGCATCACTGGCTAATAAATAGCATTGTGAATCAACGCCCATCAACACATGGCGCATTACCGCCCCTGGCGCTAAATTAAAGCGTGTCGTGATTGGCTCCCCCTGACTTCTAGCAGAAGGTAGCGTATGTGTATCGGTTGCAAACGCCCGCCCTGTCGAGTCGATAAACACTGATGGCTGATTACTCTTACCGCTGGCACTACATAAGAAGCTATCACCGGCTTTATAATTTAACCCTTCGCCATCAATATCATGACCTTTCGCGCAGCGTACCCAACCTTTGTCAGATAACACTACGGTCACTGACTCTGCTGGGGTCAACTCTTGCTCAGTTAAGGCTTTTGATTCAATACGCTCAATGATAGGCGAGCGGCGATCATCGCCATAGGTTTCACCATCTTGTATGAGCTCTTTTTTAACTAAGGTTTTTAAGCGGCGCTCAGAACCCAAAATAAGTTGCAGCTTATCGCGCTCTGCAGCTAACTCTTCTTGCTCACCTTTAATTTTAAATTCTTCAAGCTTGGCCAAATGACGTAACTTAAGCTCTAAAATCGCTTCGGCTTGCTTATCTGATAAATCAAACCGTGACATTAACTCTTTTTTCGGCTCATCATTGAAGCGAATGATCTCGATGACTTCATCAATATTTAAGAAGGCAATCATCAAAGCATCAAGAATATGCAGCCTTGCAAGTACCTTATCAAGACGGTATTGCAAACGACGGGTCACGGTTGAGATGCGGTAACTGAGCCACTCAGTTAGCATCTCTTTCAGGCCTTTAACCCTTGGGCGACCATCAAGGCCGAGCACATTTAAGTTAACTCGAAAGCTCTTTTCTAAATCCGTAGTGGCAAACAAATGCGCCATTAACTGATCGCAATCAACACGATTTGAGCGAGGCACAATGATTAATCGTACTGGGTTTTCGTGATCAGATTCATCACGTAAATCAGCCACCATCGGCAACTTTTTAGCCTGCATTTGGTTAGCAATTTGCTCTAAAATCTTGCCGCTACCAGCTTGATGTGGCAAACAAGTAATGACAATTTCGCCGCTATCAATCTCGTAAACCGCGCGCATTTTAATCGAGCCACGACCTGTTTCATAAATCTTGGCAATGTCTTTACTTGGGGTAATAATTTCAGCTTGGGTCGGATAATCTGGCCCTGGTACCAGCTCCATTAGGCGCTCAAGTTCCGCTTTAGGATTATCCAATAACTCCACACACGCAGACACTAATTCACGCACATTGTGTGGTGGGATATCGGTTGCCATACCCACGGCAATACCGGTAATACCGTTTAATAAAATATGCGGTAAGCGTGCAGGCAATGATTTCGGCTCTTTTAAAGTTCCGTCAAAGTTAACGCCCCATTCAACCGTGCCTTGGCCTAATTCAGATAAAAGCACTTCTGAAAATTTTGATAAGGTCGCTTCGGTATAACGCATGGCTGCGAATGACTTAGGGTCGTCTGGCGCCCCCCAGTTACCTTGACCTTTGACTAAGGGGTAACGATAGGAAAATGGCTGCGCCATTAATACCATAGCTTCATAACACGCACTGTCACCATGGGGATGGTATTTACCTAATACGTCACCCACGGTTCTAGCAGACTTTTTAGGCTTAGATTGAGCTGATAATCCAAGCTCGCTCATAGCGTAAATAATACGACGTTGAACAGGCTTTAAACCATCGCCAATATGTGGCAAAGCACGATCCATGATTACGTACATTGAATAGTTTAAATAAGCCTCTTCTGTAAAACGGCGTAGGGGCATTTGCTCTACACCATCAAGGCTTAATTCAATCGCATCACTCATTAGTTAATATTCCTGTGATTATTCTGGCGCTTTATAAAACAAGCGATATACATTGCCTTTTAGGTCATCAGAGATGAACACTGCACCATCGGGTGCATTTATCAGGTCATAAGGTCTAGCAACGGGAAACTCACCGTCTAAAAAGCTGACGACTCTTTCGCGCTTGATAATTTGGTCATCTTCAAGGGCTAACATCACCACCTGATAACCAATTTTACTTGAGCGATTCCACGAGCCATTTTCAGCAACAAATAATTGATGATGGTAACGCTCAGGAAAATTATCACCTTGATAAAAAAGTAGGCTGGTTGGTTTTACATGCGCTGGTAATTCAAATTCTGGTGTTGAAACATTGAGGTTGTCTGGTTTCTTAAAAGAAGGCTCAACAACATTGGTTCCATGAATATAGGGAAAACCAAAATGGCTACCCTTTACGTCTATGCGGTTTATTTCATCGGCTGGCATGGTATCACCCATCCAATTTCGGCCTTGATCAGCAAACCATAATTTAGCGCTGCTCGGCGACCAGTCAAAACCAATAACCCGCCTTAATCCTGATGCCACTTGTTCGGTGTCACCCGTCTTAATATCAATGGCTAACATGCTGCTAAATGGCGCTTCTGCTTCACACACATTACACGGAGAACCAATAGAGATATACAGTCGGCCATCGGGTCCAAACTTCATCCCACGAGCATGTTTGCGCTCAACACTTGGCAGCCCTGAGTACACCTCTTTGGGTCTACCAGGACGCCTAAGGCGGTCTTCAATATCTTGATAACGTAAAATACGGTCTTGATCAGCGACATACAAATCACCGTCATGAAACGCGATAGCTTCTGGGTACTCTAAGCCTTTACCAATTAGGTAGCGTTTGTTTACCTGACCATCGTTATCAGAGTCGACTAAAGCATAAATGGTGCCGCTCTTTTTTGAGCCGACAAACAAGGTGCCGTTAGTGCCCATTGCCATTTGTTTGGCATCACCTAAATCTGAGGCATACAGTGTCAGCCCAAATCCTTTAGTCACAGTAATCATCATGGTGTCGGCTGCAAAAGCTTTAACCACAGTCATTTGTGTTAAAGCAAGCACGGACAACGCCTTTAACGCTGTCTTAGCTTGCTTAAAGTCCATTTTAAATTTTATGTTCGACATCTTAGTAATTTTTGCCTTCATTGTTGTTATAAGCAATTGCTATCAGCAATCGTTATGGGCAATTGTTATGGGCATAAAACTGAGTAAATTACAGCTGAGCTAGATCACCTTTAGACTCTAACCAGATTTTACGATCTGGCGAGCGCTTTTTCGCAAGTAACATATCCATGAGTGCGACTGTGTCTTCATTATCATCAATGGTTAATTGCACCAAACGGCGGGTATTAGGATCCATTGTGGTTTCTCGCAGTTGCAATGGGTTCATCTCACCTAGACCTTTGAAACGAGTGACTTGCACTTTGCCTTTTTTCTTTTCTGCCACAATTCGGTCTAATATACCGTTTTTTTCATCTTCATCTAAAGCATAAAAAACTTCTTTGCCTAAATCGATACGAAACAGCGGTGGCATTGCAATATACACATGGCCTTTCTCGACCAACACACGATAATGCTTCATAAATAAAGCACATAATAGGGTCGCAATATGCAGACCGTCGGAGTCGGCATCAGCAAGAATACAAATTTTGCCGTAGCGTAACTCTGAAATATCAGCACTGTCTGGATCGCAGCCTATAGCGACTGAGATATCATGTACTTCTTGCGAGGCTAATACCTGTGACGCGTCCACTTCCCAGGTATTTAAAATCTTACCTCTAAGGGGCATAATCGCTTGAAACTCACGATCGCGCGCCTGTTTAGCACTACCACCCGCAGAGTCACCCTCCACTAGAAATAGCTCACCGCGCATTGGGTCTTGGCCACTACAATCAGTTAATTTACCCGGTAAAGCCGGCCCTGAAGTAACTTTTTTACGGGCTACTTTTTTAGCCGCTTTTAAGCGTTTTTGAGCATTGTTAATACAAAGTTCAGCTAATTGTTCAGCTTGCTCGGTATTAGAGTTAAGCCATAGCGAGAAAGCATCACGAACAATACCAGAAACAAAGGCAGAGCTTTGACGGCTTGAAAGCTTCTCTTTAGTTTGACCGGAAAATTGTGGGTCCTGCATTTTGATAGATAAAATAAATGAGGCTTTATCCCAAATATCTTCAGGTGAGAGCTTAATGCCTCGAGGCACCAGATTACGAAACTCGCAGAACTCGCGCATCGACTCCAATAAGCCTTGTCTGAAACCATTAACGTGAGTCCCGCCAAGTGGCGTAGGGATCAAGTTAACGTAACTTTCATACAAACTATCTCCACCTTCAGGCAGCCAAGTAATGGCCCACTCTGCCGCGTCCATTTTACCGGTAAAACTACCAATGAATGGCTCTTCAGGTAACAAGACCGAATCTTTTACCGCTTCTTTTAAGTAATCAGTTAAGCCACTTTCGTAAAACCACTCATGTACTTCACCGTTTTGCTTATTGCAAAACTTAATCCGTAAACCAGGGCAAAGCACAGCTTTAGCCCGCAATAAATAAAGTAGCTTAGTAAGCGAGAAGTTACCTGAGTCAAAATAACTGGCATCTGGCCAAAAATGAACTCGGGTACCGGTATTACGACGACCACAGGTGCCGGTAACACGTAAGTCTTCGACCTTGTCACCATTTTCAAATGCCATATCATACACTTGAGCATCACGACGAACGGTAATTTCAACCCGAGTCGATAAGGCATTCACCACCGAAATACCTACCCCGTGCAAACCACCAGAGAATTGGTAATTTTTATTCGAGAACTTACCACCGGCGTGCAATTTAGTGAGGATCAATTCAACCCCAGGAATACCTTCTTCAGGGTGAATATCCACAGGCATACCACGGCCATCATCAGTCACTTCCAATGAATTATCGGCGTGCAATACTACTTCAATTTTTGAGGCGTGACCGGCGAGCGCTTCATCGACACTGTTGTCGATAACTTCTTGACCTAAATGATTCGGCCTGGTGGTGTCGGTGTACATACCAGGACGGCGTTTAACAGGGTCGAGTCCATTAAGAACCTCGATAGCGTCAGAAGTATATTGATTGCTCATAGTCCACACATTTGGTCAATTATTGGCCCAATATTACAGGCCGAAAAGAATACTTGTTATTTAATTTGTAAAAAATCACATATCTTATCTAGCTGATTTTTGTAGCCAATAAAACTGTGGTCACCGTTGGCCTCTAAATGAAGCTGACAACAATGATATTTCGATAATGCTTGACGATAATCTAACACTTCATCGCCAGTTTGCAAAAAAACTAAAAATCTATCTGGGCGACGAATGACTTCAGTATTATATTCAGCAACATCAAGTTTATGTTGCGGTAATACTTGGTAATGTTCATCGGTATAGGGGTTATATTGCGGCCCTAAAAACCCATCAAACAATTCAAAGGGTTTTACTGCAGGGTTTATCAACACTGCTTTACCGCCATATTGTTCAGCTAAATAGCTAGCAAAGTACCCACCTAAAGACGATCCAATGTAGGTTAACGGTTCACCTTCGGCTTTCGCTTGTTCCACAATACCACATAACAAGGTCATCGCCGCTTTAGGTGATGAAGGAAGTTGAGGTTGGTGAAAAGGGTAATCCGGAAAACGTTGTTTTATATAGTCAGCCGTTTCCTTGGCTTTATCTGAAAGAGGTGAACTATTAAATCCATGTATATAGAGCAGCATATTTCCTCTCGCTAAGGTGATATTGAAATTCCAACAGCAGAATGAATATCAAGTTAACCAATAACGAAAAAACGTCTAATAACCGCTCGCATCATTATCTGGAGAGAAGTTTTCGCCAGGCACCCGATAAACATTAGTATGAATGCTACCATTGCTAGCTAGCTCCAGCAAACGATAGCCGGGTTGAAGTCCATCTAGGGCAAAATAAGAAGATTTTGGCTTAAATTGTATACAAGTTGACGGGGTCGCCATTAAGTGAATAGCACCATTGGCGCCTTGATATTCACTATCAATAGCTTGATGCACATGGCCCCATAGCGCGGCTTTCACTTGAGGGTATTCCCCCATGCGCTGTAAAAAGTTATCGCCATTAATCATGCAATGCTGATCAAGCCAGCTGCACTGCACTAAAATCGGATTATGGTGCATAACCAGTAACACGTGTTTCTCAGGATCAGCTTTGATAGCAGCATCAATCAATTTAAATTGATCTTCAGCCATAAAGCCACCCGGTTTACCACGCACTGTTGAGTCCAACATCAATATTTGCCAGTTACCAATGATAATGCGCTGCTGACCAAACAATTGTTTGCCCTGCATATGCAAGCTCATCAAGCGTGGGTCATCATGATTACCCGGTAAATAATGACAAGGCATATCGAGTTTTGTAACTGCATTTGAAAAATGCTGGTATGACTGAGGAGAGTAGTCTTGGCTGATATCGCCAGAGGCCAACATGATGTCAGCTTGCTGATCTGATGCTAAAAAAGTGTCTAGTACCGCCTGAAAACTGGCAGCCGTATTCACCCCTAAAAGCTGCGCTTCTGGATCGGCAAATAGATGAGGATCAGTGACTTGAATCAGCCTGACGACATCCGTTTCAGCGATGGGGTAACTCACTGGCTCTTTTAGCACTAATTAATCCTAGACATAAATTAATTCAATGTAGCAGAACTATGTCGAACATAGATGCTGGGGACGGCATCCAATCTTAAGTAGCTCTTCCAAAAATGCATTAACTTGATATTTCTCATCCGTTTGATGCATATGTACATTTGGATAATCATACACTGCTTTTAATCGATAAATCTGTTGACTAGTTAACACTTCTGCTAATTGAGCATCATGATAGACTCGCACACATGCTTTAGGTGTGGCAAGGAAATCTCCCAAAGGAAAATGCCGCTTTATTTCAATTAGTTGTGTATATTTAGTATTTTCAATAATCGTGATATCTAATAGCCCAAATTGGCCTTTAACAGTCCAAGGCTCATTAATTTCACCATCTTCAGGTAACCATTTCAAAATCAGCGCATAATTACGGCCGCACAATGCTAAAAAAGCACTCACGTTTGGCTGGTACTTATTTTTGGTTACTTGCTGACTCAATTCAAACCTCTTTAATTAGCTTTACATTACGCTTAAATATTGATGATAAGCCGCTTAGCCAGTGTGCTGATTGAACGGCTATGAGGTCACTTTATCTAAGTTTAATGCCAACCATTGTAGACCAATCACGGTAGAGGCATTATCAATACGGCCATTGTTGACCATATCCATGGCGACATCAAAATCGACCACATGCACTTTTATATCTTCATGCTCATATTCAAGGCCGTGTATGCCTTGGGCTTTACTGGCATCAACTTTAGCCCAGTAAAAATAAAATCGTTCAGATGAACCACCTGGTGTCGCCAGAAAGCTATTAACGAAATGCATTTCAGTGGCACTAAGCCCTGTCTCTTCCATTAACTCTCGATGGGCAACCTCTTCGGCCACCTCGTCAGCGGCGATCATACCTGCAACCAATTCAAGTAGCCAAACAGAATTGGTGGTCCCTATTGCAGGTAAGCGTATTTGCTCGATAAGGACGACTTGATGAGTGACTGGATCATAGGGCAGTACCACAACCGCATTACCCCTTTCAAATACTTCACGAGAGACAACCTCACTCCAACCACCGTCAAAAAGTTTATGCTTAAATTGATATTCATCCACTTGAAAAAAGCCTTTAAAAACGGTTTTAGTATCAATGATTTCAACATCTGTTTCAGCGTTAAACTGTGCAAGTATTTCATTATTTTTCATATTTTTTTCTTACAATTTGTAAGCCCTTTAAAATATTTCATACACTATTATACGGTGGTTATATTTAAGCAGGGGATTTTAATAAAGTCTGTTACAACTTGAAAGTTGATATTTGCCTTAGAAATGATAACCTTTTTCACGATATACAGCAGAGTCTGTTGATCTTTCATGGTTATTTTTGCAACAACAGCTAAAATCTATCTAGGTAATTGAGCAATAAATGTAACATTGCATTTTCTCATACCCATAAATGCATTATCCGTAGCAATAAATGCTACTGAAACACTGTAAAATTTAAGCTAGAAAGATGAACAGATCCTCGCTGCATAGCGACAACTCAGGATTTTAAGCAAGTGCGATAGTACTAAATGATGCTTACTTAATAATGAGTACCGTAAACACCAAAATTATTTTTCCTCCATTGATGGAGATATTGTCTAAAAGGGCAGCAAATGAAATTTAAAATTAGTTCAATATACGCAGCGCTAACATTAGCAGTTGCTGCACCTGCGGCAAATGCTGACGATTTACTGCAAATTTATCAACAAGCACTTACCAGTGACACCGTAGTACTGCAAGCACAAGCTCAGCGCGATGCATTATACGAAAGCATTCAAGAAAACCGTGCGCCTTTACTGCCGACTATTAGTGCCAACGTGGGTTACTCAAAGGCATGGAATAAAGAAGATGGTCAGGACACCAACAAGCCAGATGGCTTTACTGGTGGTATCAGCTTAAACCAAGTTATTTATGATCACAGCGCTTGGGTCGGTTTAGATTTAGCTGAAATGGCAGCATCACAAGCTGACTCAGCTTATGCATCAACGTTACAATCATTAATTATCCGTGTAACTGATGCATACTTTGCTGTATTAACCGCAAAAGATAACTTTGAGTTCCAAGGTGCTGAAAAACGTGCGATTGAGCGTCAATTGGAGCAAACTAAGCAACGTTTTGCAGTAGGTCTTACCGCGATTACCGACGTTCATGAAGCTCAAGCGCAATATGATTTAGCCTCAGCCACTGAGATTTTGGCCGAAAATACCTTAGCAAACAGTTACGAAGCATTACGTGAAATCACAGGTATAGATCACAAGTCAATTAACATTCTAGATACGACCCGCTTTTCTGCTGGCGCAACCTCGCCAACAACCTCAGCTGAATGGTTAAAAATTGCAGAAACCAACAGTATTGATTTAATGACCCAACGTATTGGCCGTGATATTGCCAGTGAAACCATTAGCCTTTTTAAAGCTGGCCATATGCCATCATTAAACTTGGGCGCTGGTTACACTAAAGGCTTTGATCAAAACCCAGGTCTTGATTACGACAATGCCAACATTGGCATTACCTTAAGCGTACCGATTTTTGAAGGCTTTAAAGTTTCGTCACAAGTAAAGCAAGCTCAATATCAATATGTTGAAGCCAGTGAACTGCTTGAGCAAACTCACCGTAGTGTGGTTAAAAATGTACGCAATAACTTTAACAATGTCGGCGCGTCAATCAGCTCTATCCGCGCTTACGAGCAATCTGTTATATCTTCTGAAAGTGCTTTAAAAGCCACTCAAGCAGGTTTTGAAGTGGGCACGCGTACCATTGTTGATGTATTAAACCGTACTCGTGATTTATACGATTCAAAGCGTCAACTGTCTGATGCTCGTTACGGCTATATCACTTCGATCCTTGCTCTTAAACAAGCAGCCGGTACTTTAAACGAAGACGATATCATCTCAATTAACAATGGCCTTATTTCAGAATAACCTTTGTTACTGAGTAAGCCCTATTGCTGATGCCTTATTCAGGCAACAAAAAACCGCCAAATGGCGGTTTTTTTATTGGGCATTTATAACGCTTATTCAGTCTTTAGAATGTCAGTTCAACACCGGCAAAGGCACCTTTAAACGACATATTCTGAGTTGTGCGAGAAAAGTCATCGACATCAAACTTGAACTCGCGGTAACCCACTCGGATTGCCGTGTCTAAAGCAACACCATCAAATTTCCAACCTAAACCAGCGTTGTAGTCATAAACATTTGACTCATCAATGCCTAGCATGACATCAGCAAATGCATATAAACCCAGCCCTGGCACGCCCACTTCAGCACTACCGTAAAGCATAACAATACCGCTATCCACATCGACTTCTGAAGAAATTGCAGAACCAGCATCGGTAGTGCCATTAATTCTTATTGAACCATGCATTTGCTTGTAGGCAGCACCTAAATCTAAAGCTACTAAATCATTGTCTAGAATTTCGTAATAAAATACGAAATCCGTATTACTTAGATCATTATAAGCAGTAGAAGCGCCATCGATAGAAATATCGTTAAAGAAAAAGTTTGAATCAGTTTGCTTGCCTTTACCTTCTAAACGGTTTTCACGAATTTTAACGTTAGGCACTAACGGAATTGGGTGCTCAAAAGCAATCCATACACTGCCCTGTGCATCAGAGTCATAGTTATAAGTTTGCCCTACACCATCGTCACTATTGAATGAGCCGCTGGTGTCAGCTTGCCAATAATCACCACCGACTTTAAAACCAAGCACAGTTGCAGCTTGCGCTGAAGAGATGCTTAATAAACCCAATAAACTGGTGGCAAGAAGTGTCTTTTTCATCATTATCCCTGAGAGAGTAAGTTAGTTAAATCGATTACCGCAGCATTCGCGCGGGAAATATAGTTAGCCATGACTAATGAATGGTTGGCGACTAAACCAAAACCATCTCCGTTCAGCACCATTGGGCTCCAAACAGTTTGCTGAGTGGCTTCAAGTTCACGAATAATTTGTCGTAAACTCACCTCAGCATTTTTCTTTTCCAGTACATCTGCAAAATCAACTTCAATTGCCTTCATGAAATTAAGCAAAGCCCAAGCACTGCCTCGGCTTTCATAAAGCACATCATCAATTTTCCACCAGCTGGTTTTAATTTCTGAACTGGCGAGCGATGGCGTTGATTGCCTTGCAGTAGAATCACCGGCTAAATCAGTATTTAAACGCTCTTGACCAACACTGGCAGACAGCCGTTGTGAGATACTGCCTAAACGTTTTTGCACTTCTTTAAGCCATTCATTGAGGTTGTCTGCGCGAGCGTAAAACTGGGCATTACTGTTTTCGGTATCACTGATTTTAGCGCGGTAAAGTTTCAGTAATTTTATCGCTTCACGGTACTCGCCTTCAGCGCTAGGCACCAACCAACTGGTATGCTCAATATTAAGTTTTGAATGCGCAGCCAGTAAATCGCTATCTGCTGTCGATTGAGATTGTGAGCGACTAAACTCTTTACGCATAATCAGCGCTAAATCGCGAGACTGCTCTAATGCACCAAACTCAAATGCTGGCATATTATCCATCATCACTGATGGCGGCATAATATCGTTGGAAAGCCAGCCACCTGGTTTGTCCAATAAGCTTTCGAGAGTGTCTATCAGTGAAGAAGTTGTCGCGTAGCCAATAACGTGCTCGCCACGTTCATTTTGTAGCGTTTCGGGCTCTAGGATGTCTGGCTCAATGCTCCACCAAACCGCAATGACATAGCCGATTAATAGAATAATCCCTATGACACTAAAAATTTTTTTCCTTGTGATTTGCATCAATACAACTCCTTAATGATGATGGTGATGATGGCTTTCTTGCTGATCAGTACTCGCCTTTTTATCAACCATTAATTCAATATTTAACTGCTGACCATCAGCAAAAGTTAATGTTAATGGTACTTTATCACCGACGGTTAACGGCTTAACCAGTGACAACAGCATGATGTGATCACCCGATGGTTGCAATGTTAAGCTGCCATGTGATTCTATATCAAACCCTTCAACTTGGCGCATTTTCACAATGCCATTTTCTTCAATTAGGGTATGTAATTGGGCTTCTTTTGCCACTGGTGTAGTCACAGAGACTAATGTAGCAGTGTTATCTGAATGGTTCATTAAAGTAAGATAAGCTGCGGTGTTGGGCACACTGGCAGGCATGGCTCTAACATGGCCTTCTGAAAGCATAATGCCCGCAGTGGCCGAAATAGAAAATGTGGTTAAAACTAAAAAACTAAACAGCTGTTTGAATATCGCTTTCAATGTCTTAAACTCCATGTACACCCTAGTCGCTTCCCGAAGGAAAACAGCCTATGAGTCAGATTCAGATAAAGGATGATCAAGGCGTACGTATTATCAGTTTCAATCGTCCTGAAAAACGAAATGCCTTTAATCTTAAAATGTACCAACAGCTTACAGAATACCTGATCCAAGGTGAGCACGACAATGCAATTCGCGCCTTTATGTTACGAGGCGAAGGCAATTGTTTCACATCGGGTAATGATATTAGCGATTTCCTCAACAGCGGCGAGTTAAATGAAACCCATCCCACAGTGCAATTTTTGCATTGTATCCTTGAGATAAAAAAGCCATTGATAGCCGCAGTATCTGGCGCAGCTGTGGGCATTGGTACCACTTTATTACTGCATTGCGATTTGGTTTATGCCGATAACAGCGCTACATTTCAGCTACCTTTTGTCAATCTCGCCTTGGTACCAGAAGCAGCATCAAGCTTGTTACTTCCGCTCATTGTCGGGCAGCAAAAAGCGGCTGAACTTATCTTATTAGGTGAAAGCTTTACTGCCAGCACCGCAAAAGAATTAAATATTATCAACCAAGTGGTTGAGCAATCACAATTAGATGATTTTGTATTATCACAAGCAAAGAAATTAGCAGCTCAGCCACCCTTGGCGCTGCAGGCATCTAAACAGTTATTAAGGCATAACCAAGCTGAAGTGAAACAACAAATGCTTAAAGAGTTAGTGTTGTTTAGTGAAAGACTAAAAAGTGATGAGGCCAAAGCTCGGTTCCAAGCTTTTTTAACGAAGTAGTCTCTGGTTTAAGCATTGATATCATTTACGCTGGGATAAACCAGTAAAATAGTCATTTAACACTGAAGTATGAATGATAATGCTGAACTAATCTTGAACGACAGCAGCGTTCATACTTCAGTTTAATATCTGGATTTTTTCTGGGTCATGATAATGGCAGTCACAAAGTAACCAATGAGTCCGATGCTAGGGCTCATTAAAATTGCCACTAGGGTTAACACTCGGGTCCACAATACTGACCAGCCAAATTGTTTTGCTAATCCGTGTGATGCGCCACATATCAAACTGTCATCGGTTGTTAACCATTTTTCTAAGTCTGTTAAGTTCATTTTTGTTCTCCTGCGATCTCCATTGAAGCCAGTTCAGCAGACATTGCCTTGACGCTATTAAATTGGTACCACTGCAACCCACATATCATTATCGAGCATGCGATAAAGCTAAAAACAGGAAGCAGTAGTAAAGAAGTTAATGGATCAGCTAAATGAAATATCATCATTAAATCCATAAATCAGTCCTCATTGCTTGCTAAAGCAGTGTCTGATTGTGTTGCTATTACATCGTCAGTCATTTCAAGCGAGCTGTTTAACTCAAAAACTTGTTCAGCAATTTGGCTATGTAAGCTCAAGCTAATTTCTTGTCTCGCAGTTTGTAGCATTTCAGTGGTTGCATCAGTCAAACGAGCTTCTAATACCTCTACCATGTCAGCACTATTAAGTTCATTTGCTTGAGCACCAATACTTGCGGTGGCGATAACAGCAATTAATGCCAGTTTCTTAAACATGCGATTGCTTGTTGTAGATGATGAACTAACCACTGAATTTTCATTTGATATTGAGTTAAACATGATGTTTTCCTTTCCTAATGTTGGGTACACCATGGTTATTACAAGCTACGTGCCAAGTTTTAAAAAACAATATAAACGACTGATTAATAGTAGTTATATTAACTTTAAACAAAAACAGGCTCACAACAGCCACTGAACAATAATCAAACAATTAGTCATTTTCACCATCCTGATAGTGAATTTAGCTAATACTTAATTAGCTAAGCTACAGGCATAAAAAAAGCGCCTCAATGAGACGCTATTTTTAACGAATAAAGACTTAATCATTACTCATGTTATTAGGGTAGAAAGTCACATCAGCAGGCGGCCTACTTTGATGCATTTTCTCAACCGCATCCCAAATAACCTCAACACCCGCACCCGGCTTATGAGCGTTTTCACTAAGATATCTACGCCAGCCCCTTGAGCCAGGTAGGCCTTGAAATAAGCCAATCATGTGACGAGTGATGTGGTTTAAACGCCCGCCTGACTGTATATGCTGCTCAATGTAGGGCACCATTTGTTCAATCACTTGCTCACGAGTTAACACAGCTTTGTCGTCACCGTAAATACGTTGATCCACTTCAGCTAATATATAAGGGTTTTGGTACGCTTCACGGCCGATCATCACCCCATCTAATTGCTGTAAATGCACCAATGAATCTTCAATGGTTTTAACGCCGCCATTAATACTGATATTTAAATCAGCATAATCCCGCTTTAATTGATACACCCGCTCATAGTTAAGCTCTGGAATTTCACGATTTTCTTTTGGGCTTAACCCTTGTAACCACGCTTTTCTGGCATGGACAATAAAAGTATCGCAACCAATAGCTTTAACCGTATCAACAAATTCGGTGAGAAATTCATAACTGTCTTGCTCATCGATACCAATACGGGTTTTAACCGTCACAGGGATATCAGCAACTTGCTTCATGGCATCAACACATTCTGCAACTAACTTAGGCTCAGCCATCAAACAAGCGCCAAACCGTCCGCTTTGGACTCTATCTGATGGACAACCCACATTTAAATTGATTTCATCATAACCGCGCTCAAAAGCCAGTTTGGCACAGGTGGCTAAATCTTTAGGGTTAGACCCACCAAGCTGCAAAGCAAGCGGATGCTCTTCTTGGTTATAAGCTAAGTAATCAGCCTGACCATGAATGATCGCCCCTGTCGTCACCATTTCGGTATAAAGCACAGTATGTGCAGACATCAGGCGCGCAAAGTAACGGTAATGCCTATCGGTCCAATCAAGCATTGGAGCGATTGAAAGTGAGCGGTCCATCTTGTTGTTAATCAATTCTGTAGAACCTTATTATTAATCAGTAACTTGCAAAAGGTGCATTCGATTTTCACCAGCATGTGTAAACGTTTTTTTTAACGTATTTCACCCTTTTAGTCCCTCTCGGGGGAGCTAAAACCCCTTTTCGGGGGAACTGCTGGAGAATGCGTAATGGCAAATTATACCATCAATAAACGTACAAGAAAAAACGATACTGTATATTGTGCAAGAGTCAGAGTAAAAGAAAAAGGAATAGTTACCTTCTCAAAAAGTAAAACCTTCCACTCTAAAGTGGCTGCTACGCGCTGGGCCAAAAATACCGTTCACAAAGTTGAGAACAACCTTAACAGCCAAGCTTTTGATCTTATTGACTGCACGCTCGTAGAGCTTATCGATAAATATGTCGGATATAAGCAAAAATCTGAAAAACCACTCGGCCGGACGGCATTTTTTGCATTACGCCAAATTAGTTCTTATCCGTTAGCAAAAATGTTGGTCAGTCATATCAAGTCCGCCGACATCGTTGATTTCTGTTTAGCAAGACGCAAAAGTGCTTCATCCCCTTCACCGCAAACATTGTCAGTTGATGTCAGTTGTATAAGAAAAGTTTTCCGAGTCGCTAAATCAATGTTTAACATAAATATTGACGATAGGCCGATTATTGATGCCTATCCTGCTCTACATGATCTAAAACTGATTGCCCGCTCAAATACACGTCAAAGAAGATTAGAAACGGATGAACTACAAAGGCTCGCTTTGGCATTGAAAGAGAAAGAAAATCATCATTGCTGCTCAATTGCCTATCATGATGTGTTCCTCATTTCAGTGTTAACTTGTTGTCGTATTAGTGAGATTTGTCGATTACGCTGGGAAGATCTCAATATCGAAGCAAAAACAATTCTCGTTCGAGACCGTAAAAACCCCAATGGCTCATTTGACAACAATAGTGTGCTCCCTTTAATAGGAGAATCATTCGACATCATTTATAAACAACCAAGGCTCAATGAATACTTATTTCCCTTTAACCCCAAATCGGTCACATCGGGTTTTCGTCATACCAGTCGAAAACTTGGAATTGAAAATTTACGCTATCACGATCTGCGCAGAGAAGGAGCGAGTCGCTTAATCGAACATGGGTTAAGTGTTGAAGAAGCCGCTCGAATTACAGGACATAAAGATTTAAAAGTACTTTGGCAGGTCTACATTTCGATACAACCAGAACATTTTAATATTTTCCACGAAAAAAAATTAAAATTATTTAGTTGATTAAAATAAACAACTTAAGAATAAAGATTAAGAACAAAACTTAAAACGCGGCATAACCCAAGTTTATAATATCAACACCCGTTAGTTAACAATATTCAGACTGTTAACTAACGAGAGAGATTGATATGGCATATTTCACTATAAAAGAAGTCGAGCTGGAAAGTGGTAAAACAAGACATAAAGTTGTAGTTAAAGAGAAGAATAAAGATGCCCCCATAGCATCAAAGTCCAAAACGTTTGATTCTCTTCAGGAAGCTGAAATCTGGGCTGAAAAAACTAAAGTTCATCTAAAGAATTTATGCCTTACTGATACCAGCACATTAAGAGTGCTTAATACCGATATGTTAATTTACTGCAATCATAAAGTCGCAGCATTAACCTCTTCGTGTACCCTTAAGCGATTTGTTGAAGCTTATTTGGAATATCAAATAACAATCGATAAACCTATTTCAGACACTGCAATAGGCAGCTTACAGATCGTACGAGAGCACGACCTAGCCACAATACCTGTCAACGAAATCACGTTCGAACATCTAAAAACATTCTGCACTGATCGACTTCAAAGTTGCGAAGCATCCACAGTAAGAGTCGACATCAGCAATATAATGCGCGTCATTCGTGAATTAGCCGGAATGAAAAAATTAAATATTACTGATCAGGTTGTCAAACAACATTACCCTCAATTAAAAAGAGATGGATTCATTGCCGACAGCGCAACGCGAACTAGAAGACTAGAAGAAGGTGAGTTTATTCGCATATTGAAAGGTTTGTTTCGCTACGATAAAAAAACAAACATCAAAAATAACTACCCCGCAATCTTTGTACTATCCATAGACACAACATTAAGAATTTCCGAGCTAATGGCATTAACCTTGAAGGTCA
>NZ_JBFRKG010000038.1:0-327 GCF_041469325.1 Shewanella sp. 10N.286.51.B8 | reverse complement strand
AAGCTCTGCGGTCAATGACTTTGAGACCACCCCGAACAGCGGCGATTACACGGTCACCATGACCGATGGCGCCGGTGACACCACCGATGCCACCATCACCTTGTCTGAAACCAACCTCAATGAAGATGGCAGCTTTGGCGATCAAACCTTCAGCTACGCCGAGAACCAAGATGCGGGCGCAACCGTTGCGACCCTCGCTGGCGACGACGATGATGGTGTGGTTAATTACCAATTCCAGCACAGTGATGGCACCTTAAGCGCCACCAGTGAAGATGGCTTCTACAGCATTGATAGCAGCGGCGCGATCACCATTACCGCCTTAGGCGC
>NZ_JBFRKG010000037.1:50004-93183 GCF_041469325.1 Shewanella sp. 10N.286.51.B8 | reverse complement strand
GAAACGGGTACTCAACTAGCCAGCAGCCCTTATATTAAATACACCAATTCAAGCATCGCTTAAGGAGATAAAATTATGTTTAACTCTTTATTAAAAGCACTAGGAATTGCACAGCCGCAACGTAAGAAAGTTAAATTACCTGAAGGCCTTGAGCATCTAGAGGTCATCCCAGCTAAAGCATGGTGGAACTAAGTCTTGTAGTGATATTTTACAGGCAAAGAAAAAGGGAGCATTAGCTCCCTTTTTAATACGCGGAATTTGCTAAAAGTATTGTTGCTGTTCATTACTAACCGCTAGTTTACGGGTTAATAAATATTTATGACTGTTGAACAATGGGTAAGCCAGAGGGCCCATCAACAAACCGGCAAATGACCATCTTTTTACTGCCATACCTTGAGCAAAAGCACAATTGCCAAGATAAATCGCCGATAAGATTGAAATAATAAACACTAGAAATACCACTGAAACCTCTACAATTCATTCAGTTAACATCATTTCTTAAGCTCGTAGCATTAAGTTTTTGTGTTCAATGCTAGCTTTGGTCGCATTATAACCAAGCCAAATACTCAAAGCTATGGGGATTTTTAATTGAGCCACAGTCAAAACATTCCGCAGTGTACATAAAACAGGCAAATCCCTGCCACTTTAGAATGAAAAAGCGGCACCATGTTGCCGCTTTGTTAAATGTGTAATCCTTAAAGTCTTAGTTTAGACTAATAAAAACTCGCTCCCTCATCAGCCATTTTGACTAATCTTTCACAAGGGGCAAATCTTTCGCCATGTAATTGCTGATACTGACGTAATTTTGACACTAGATTATTGATCCCCATGGTATCCATATAACGGAAAGGACCGCCTAAGAATGGCGGAAAACCAATTCCAAAAATAGCACCGATATCACCGTCTCTTGCATTGGCAATAATGCCTTCATCTAAACAACGAACAGCTTCGTTTAGCATCTGCACAACACAACGCATAGCAATATCGCTTTCACTACCACTTAACTGATTATTAATGCCTAGTACTTGATATACACTTTCATCCACTAGCTTAGCTTTGTTTTTCTTGTTGCCGTATTGGTAAAAACCTTTGCCGTTTTTACGGCCTTTACGGTCATCTGCAAGTAACTTATCAAATGCACTTGGAGCTTCAAAGCGCTCACCCAGTTCTTTAGTTAAGATCGGCGCGATCTTAGCACCAACATCAATACCTACCTCGTCTAGCAAAGTAATAGGTCCTACAGGGAAACCAAACTTAACTAACGCTTTATCTAAAAATTCAATTTTTTGCCCTTCAAGAAGCACTTGCGCAGCTTCATTCATGTATAAGGCTAAAATACGATTTACATAAAAACCGGCTCCGTCTTGAACAACAATCGGTGTCTTACCTTGCTTACGAGCAAAGGCCACTGTCGTAGCAATGGTTTCTGGAGAGGTTTTCTTGTGCGCAATCACTTCCACTAACGGCATTTTCTCAACTGGCGAGAAATAATGCAGACCAATCACATTTTCAGGTCGACTGGCCGCTTCGGCAATTTGGCTGATTGGTAATGAAGATGTGTTAGATGCAAAGATAGTATTTTCATGACATTCACGTTCTACATCTTTCACCATTTGATGTTTTAATGCTAAATCTTCAAATACTGCTTCTACTACGATATCAGCATCTTTTACGCCGCTATATTCAGTGGTTGTCGTCATTAACGCCATTAGATTATCTCTAACTGCCGGAGTCATATGACGGCGCTTAACGCCTTTGGCTAACAACTTATAAGCATAAGCCAACGCATTACTTAAGCCGGTTTCATTGATATCTTTAACACGAGCAGGAATTTTAGCTTTGGTTGTCGTCACAGAGGCTATTCCGCCACCCATTAAGCCACCACCAATAACCAGTGCCTTGTTCACTTTGCGAGGTTTGCCCCCTTCTGCACCGGTTTCTTTTTTCATTTCTGTGGTTGCAAGGAATATACTACGAAGCGCTTCTGACTCTGGTGACATAATAAGTTCAGCAAAATGACTTGCTTCAACTTCTAAGCCTTTGATCATGCCTTTATTCATACCCTGCTTAACACAATCAATGATTTTAGCAGGAGCTGGATAATTACCCTGGGTTTTCTTCATCACTTGTTTAGCGGCTTGATCAAAAATAATGTCACGAGTCGTACTGGTTGATTCAAGCAACTTGTTTAAAGCAGACTTTTTAACCACTTTAGCAGCAGACTTGCCTTTTTTTGCCATGGCAACTGCAGTCTCAAGCAAAATAGACTCTGGAACAACGTCATCAACCAAGGCTATTTTCAGTGCTTGTTTCGGACGCAGCTGCTTACCTGTTAGCATCATATCGAGCGCTGTAGTAATACCGACTTTTCTTGGTAAACGTTGGGTTCCCCCGCCACCTGGTAATAACCCAAGTTGAACTTCAGGCACACCCATAATAGTTTTCTTACTGTCGCTGCACACACGCAAATGACACGCTAGCGCTAGCTCTAATCCACCACCTAAGCAGGCACCGTTAATAGCAGCAACAACCGGTATAGTGAGGTTTTCTAATTCATTAAATACCACATGCCCTTGTTGTGATAGTTCTTTGGCAGCAGCAACACTGGTACAGGCATCTAACATGGTGATGTCAGCGCCAGCAACAAAAGAGTCAGATTTTCCTGAAATAATCACTAAACCTTTAATGCTAGCGTCAGTTTTTATCTCGGTAAGAATGTCACTAATTTCTGGGCCAAATTCTGCTTTTAAGGTGTTCATGGTTTCACCAGGAACATCCATAGTCAAAACCGCAATACCGTCTTCACGGCGTTGTAAATTAAATGTCTTTTCCATCAGAATTACTCCACTTCTACTATCATTGCAGCGCCAAGACCACCTGCTGCGCAGGCTGTGGCTAAACCGGTTCCACCACCACGGCGTTTAAGTTCACGACATACTTGAGTGATCAAACGCGTACCCGTAGCCGCAAATGGATGCCCGTAAGCTAATGAACCACCTAGTACGTTAAATTTACTCATATCGATTTCACCAATCGCACGATTTTGGCCTAACTTTTCTGCAGCAAACTTTTTAGAGCCAAACATTTGCATGTTGGCTAAGGTTTGCGCTGCAAATGCTTCATGCATTTCAATTAAGGTTAAATCTTCTAACTGCATACCAGCACGCTTTAGTGCTAGCGGCGTAGCATAAGATGGCCCCATTAACATATCTTGCCAAACATCAATGGCAGTAAAGGCATAGCTCTTAATGTAACCAATAGGCTGATAACCTAATGCTTTGGCACGGCCTTCACTCATTAAGATAATTGCTGATGCGCCATCAGTTAGCGGCGTACTGTTGGCTGCGGTAACTGAACCATGTTTGCGATCAAAAGCTGGACGTAATTTCGCGTAAGACTCTAAAACTGAGTTTTCACGAATGTTGTTATCACGATCAATAAACTGCTTATAAGGAGGCACATGAGCCGTCATCACTTCATCGCGTAAATTACCTGAGTTCCAAGTTTCTGTTGCCAGAGTATGTGAGCGATGAGCCAGTGCATCTTGATCGGCGCGGCTAATTGAATAGGTCTTAGCCATTTGCTCAGCCGTTTGCCCCATTGACAAACCGGTAGAATATTCTGCAACCGCTGGCGGTACCGGCATTAAGTCTTTTAAACCCAAACGACGTGCAATGGCAAATTTTTGTTTAAAGGTACGGGCCTTATTTAAGTCCACTAGCGCATGAGCCAGCTTTTTTGACACGCCAATCGGTAAAACAGAAGATGAATCTGCGCCGCCAGCAATACCAATTTCAACATTACCAGTCATGATTGACTCAGCCACATTCACTGCCGATTGAAAACTTGTCGCACAAGCACGAGTAACACTGTAAGCATCCGTTGATACATCCATGCCAGTGCCTAATACGATTTCACGAGCAATATTTGGCGCAGCAGGCATTTGCACAACTTGACCATAAACTAATTGCTCAATGGTTTTTGGGTCTAACTCTGAGCGAGAAAGCAATTCATTAACCACCATTTTGCCCATATCTAAAGCTGAAACGCCATGAAATGCGGTGGCTTGTTTGGCAAAAGGCGTTCGTAAACCCGCTACAATTGCAATGCGCTCGCCGCGGGCATTGGTTACTTGTTGTCTATCACTCATTGTTCACCCTCTTTTAATTGTTTAGCCTTTATAGGCTTTTCAGTGAAAATCCATTTTGTCAGCGTTATCTGGTCTGACCATAAAAGTGTGATCTGATTCTAACTTTTAATTAGCAAGTTTAAAACACCCGTATGAAAATAACCTGACAATTTCCAACAAAATTAACAACCCAATTGAGATTTATATATTAAATACAGAAGGTTAAACTTTAGAGCATTAGCTTTATTAATATATTTAAGTATCGATTAAAGCTAGCTAACGCACCTTTAGTTGCAGCTAATGAACACCACGAATAAATAAAAATGAAATTCTGTTAATGCTACTAGCCAAAGGCCAATAAAATTCATTAACATAGAGTGAATTAGATAACGTTTTTTAGACAACAAATTTGAGTATCATCATGCCTTTGAGTCGATTTCATTCTTTACGCGCTTATTTAGATAATGTCATTTTGGGACAACCGGTTTTAACTGAAAATATGCTCATCGCACTTATTGCCGATGGTCATTTACTGGTTGAAGGCCCTCCAGGTTTAGCCAAAACCCGTGCAGTAAAAGCATTATGTGATGGCGTTGAAGGCGACTTTCATCGCATCCAGTTCACGCCTGATTTATTACCAGCGGATTTGACCGGCACCGATATCTATCGCGCTCAAACGGGTACCTTTGAATTTGAAGCGGGGCCGATTTTCCATAACTTAATCCTTGCCGATGAAATTAACCGCGCTCCAGCGAAGGTACAATCCGCATTACTTGAAGCCATGGCTGAAGGACAAGTGACCGTAGGTAAACACAGTTACCCGCTGCCAAAACTCTTTTTAGTGATGGCAACCCAAAACCCACTTGAAAACGAAGGGACTTACCCGCTACCTGAAGCGCAATTAGATCGCTTCTTAATGCACTTAAATTTAGATTACCCAAGTGCCGATACCGAGCGTCAGATTTTGCGTCAGTCTCGTAACGAAGCACTGACTCATCAGTTACCGACCATCGAGCCTGTGGTACAAGCAGATGTATTTTCTGCCCGTGAACAAGCGATGGAACTGTACTTAGCTGAGCCCCTTGAAAGCTATATCGTAGAAATTATTATGGCCACTCGTCAGCCAGAGCGTTATAGCCCAGAACTAGCCAAGTGGCTTGAATACGGCGTGAGTCCCCGCGCTTCAATTTCATTAGAGCGCTGCGCGCGAGCCAGAGCCTGGTTACATCAACGCGATTTTGTCTCACCTGAAGATATTCAAGCTGTGGCGCCTAATGTTTTACGCCACCGTCTACTGTTGAGTTATCAGGCACAGGCAGAAGGGATTAGTGCAGATCACGTCATAAATCATATTTTAAGCCAAGTGGCTGTACCTTAATGTTGAGTTATAGCCACTATGTCAGTAACCGCTATGTCAATTGAAAAAGAGTTGCCGCTATTTAGTAATGGCGTCAACCTTAATGAGCAAGAGCTAATAAGTTGCCAGAGTATTGCCCGTGCGATGCCTGAGAAACGTAGCCGCGCAAAAGCCAGCCTTGCAGGCCATAGAAGCAGCCTCATAAAAGGGCGTGGAATGGAATTTGCCGAAGTGCGACATTATCAAAATGGTGATGATGTGCGCACCATAGACTGGCGCGTTACGGCCAGAACTGGCAAGGCCCACACCAAATTATTTATTGAAGAACGTGAACGCCCTATTATCTTGCTGGTCGATCTAAGTCATAGCTTATTTTTTGGCTCGAGTTTGCTTTTACAGTCTCTGCAAGCCGCCCATGTCGCAGCAACACTTGGCTGGAACGCCATTAACCACGGTGACCGTTTGGGGGCATTGATTGCCAGTGAAACCGAACATGTGGAGTTAAAACCCCGCAGTCGCCGACAAGGTATTTTGCAGCTCACATCAGCATTAATCAAAGTGCATCAAAACCAGTTAAATCACTTTGATGAATTACCCCAAGATCCCCAGCATATTTTACGGGCTTGCCAGCGATTGCAACGCATCGCTAAACCCGGCTCACTGGTATGGATAATTACTGATGGCCAGCACTTTAGCCAAGAATGTTTAGCGGCACTCACCGAGCTTAAACGCCATTGTGATGTGGGTGCCTTTATTATTACAGATCCATTACGACAAGGCACTTTAGCGTTACCAAAGCGATTTTCACTGCCTGTACGTGATGGTAAGCAACAACTTACCTTAACTCGCCATAGCTACGATGTGTGGTTAAATGAACAGTTAGCTCGTCAACAGCAGTTTATTGAATTAATGAAAATGCTCAAAGTTCAAACCCGCTTTATCGATGCAGGTAAGAGTCTTAGCGATCAATTGGAACTATTACGTTAGATGAATGCTCCTCAAATCAATCCCGCATTAATGCAAATGGAAGATATCGTGCTGCCGCAGCCAATATCACAATTGCCCATTGCCCCCGGTTATTGGCTAGTGGCGATTATCATTATCGCGGCTGGTGTCATCACTTTCATCAAGCTGCGAAAACGTGCCAAATATCACGCCCCGAGAAAGGCCGCATTAGCGCAAGTACAGCAACTTGATATAAATGACAGTCAATACCCAAGCCAGATTAATAGCTTACTAAAACGAACTGCCTTGAGTTATTTACCCAGACAGGATTTTGCACAACTTGATGGCGACCAATGGTTCAAATGGCTTGAGCTAAGGTTACCGCAAGCAGAGCAAGGCCAAATTGGCTTGTTATTAGCCAAGCGTTATCAAGCTTGTGGCTTAAATGCAGCTGAAAAGCAGCAGTTATTTAAGTTAGCCAAGTCTTGGTTAACTAAAAAAGCTCGCTTTGCGCCCCTTAATGCCATCAAAAGCAACGCTAACAGCGCAAATACTCAAGCAAATAGTCCACAGGAGGCATCATGTTCTCTATAGCATGGCCGTGGTTATTGCTTTTATTGCCATTACCTTGGCTGTTAAAACCAAAGCGCGTTTCAAAAAATAATGGCGGTCACCTGCAACTTCCTGGCATCGCTAATGCTGATCAGGTCATATCAAGCCATGCTGACAAACCATCCCGTAAATTGTATTGGTTAATGTGGGCATGTTTATTGTGCGCACTTGTCAGGCCCCAATGGTTAGGCGAGCCTATAGAGCTGCCATCTGAAGGGCGCGACTTAATGCTGGCAGTCGATTTATCCGGCAGTATGCAAATTGAAGACATGGTTGTTGAAGGCAAAACGGTTGATAGATTGACCCTTATTAAACATGTGATTGGCGACTTTATCGAACGCCGTAATGGTGATCGCCTTGGGTTAATTTTATTTGCCGATCACGCCTATTTACAAGCGCCACTGACCCAAGATAGACGCTCGGTGGCAAAGTTCCTCGCCGATAGTCAAATTGGCCTAGTGGGCAAACAAACCGCCATTGGTGAATCAATTGCATTGGCGGTGAGACGCTTTGATAACGTTAACGACAGTAACCGAGTGCTCATTTTACTCACCGATGGTTCAAATAACGCAGGTAACATAGAACCTGAAGTGGCAGCTCGCATCGCTGCAGAACGCAATGTCACTATTTATACCGTCGGTGTTGGCGCTGAAATACTGGAAAGACGCAGTATTTTCGGTACTGAAAAAGTAAACCCGTCAGCAGATCTTGATGAAGCGCAATTACAACAGCTTGCAGAAATGACCAATGGTCATTACTTTAGAGCCCGTAATAGCGAAGAGCTAGAAGAAATTTATCAAAAAATTGATGAATTAGAGCCTGTCAGTCGCGACCAATTAACCTACCGCCCCCAAAGCGAGTTATTTTACTGGCCATTGTTGTTAGCGTTATTAATCAGTTTAAGTATTAGTCTACGTAGTCAAATGAATTTACCTAAAAATCTGACTTCAGCCTTTTACAAGGAGGATAAATAATGAGTTTGCATTTTATCCGCCTTGAATGGCTATTGGCCTTAATTCCATTAACCATTATTGGACTATTTTTGTGGCGCCAGAGTAAAAATAACTCTGCATGGCAACACTATATTGCCCCTCACCTTGCTAGCACCCTGATCAGTGAGTCTGCACACATCAAAAAACAACCCAAATGGTTATTAATGCTGTGTTGGTTTATTGCGGTTGTGGCCATATCGGGCCCTGCCGTGAATAAACAAAGCCTACCTGTGTTCGCTAGCGAGCAAGGGCGTGTACTGGTAATGGATATGTCTTTATCCATGTATGCAACCGATCAAAAACCTAATCGACTATCCCAGGCCAAATATCGAGCCACCGATTTTTTAACCAATTTAAAAGAAGGTGAAACTGGGTTAATCGCTTTTGCGGGAGATGCATTTACTATTAGTCCGTTAACCCGTGATAGCTCTACCCTATTAAATCTGCTCCCAACCTTAAGCCCGGACATTATGCCCGTTAGAGGCTCAGATTTAGCCGCCGCCCTTACCCTTGGCCAACAGTTATTAGGTCAAGGCGGGCATATCAGCGGTGATATTATTGTGATGACCGATGGTGTTAATGCAGCCCAATATGCGCAGGCAGCAAAAGCGCTGGATGGCAGTCGATATCGAGTATCGGTGATGGCATTTGGTAGCCAACAAGGCGCAGCAATACAGCTGCCAGATGGTCAGCTCATGCGCGATAATGCCGGTGAGATCGTGGTTGATAAAACTGACTTTTCATTGCTTGATAAATTGGTTACTCCCACTGGCGGTTTAATGTTACCAGCACGGGCAGACGGCGCTGCACTGGGCCAACTCGAAGCATGGCTTGCTAATGATGGTAATGCAAAAGCCACCGAACTTGAAGGTGAAGCTTGGCAAGATTTAGGCCCTTATATTGCCCTCCTGTTGATTATTCCAGTACTGCTGAGTTTTAGGTTTACAGTACTGCCTATGGTGAGTGTCCTCACGCTAGGCTTATTGATGCAGCCAACTCCTGCTTCAGCTAATAGCTGGGATGATTTATGGCAAACCGCCGATCAACAAGCCTCAGAGCAATTTAATCAGGCTCAATCAGCAGAAGACTATTCTAAAGCTGCCGAGCAATTTGACCAGCCTCAATGGCAAGCTAGCGCCCAATATAAGGCTGGTGACTATGAAAATGCCTTAAGCGGTTTTGAGCAAGATGACTCTGCCAATGGTTTATATAATCAAGCCAATAGTTTACTGCAGCTCAATAAAATTGATGAGGCGATAAAGCGTTATAAGCAAGCATTAACTCAACAAGCAGATTTTCCTCAGGCAGAGAAAAACCTCGCTTTGGCTGAGCAAATGAAGCAGCAACAAGAGCAACAGTCGGAGCAGGATCAGCAAAGTGATGACAACCAATCATCTGACCAGAAGTCAAATGATGAGCAGTCATCAAATGATCAATCTCAAGGAGATCAATCACAGCAAGATCAATCTCAAAGTGATGAGTCTAGCTCTGAGCAATCTCAACAGCAGCAGTCTCAAAATGACCCGTCACAAGAAGAGCAATCTGCGAATGATTCTCAGCAGGATCAGCAATCTAGTGACTCTCAACAAGATGACAGCCCCAATGAGGCTGACGAAAGTTCATCAGCTTCATCTCAACAAAATGAGCAACAAGCCGATAATAATGAAGCTGAAATGCAAGCTAACAGTCAAGATAACCAAGCTCAAGCTGAGCCTGAAACTGCTGAGCAACAAGACAAGACTCAACAACAAGCTCAAGCTGCTGAAACATCAGAACAACAGCCAGAATCTGAGTCTGGCACACCAGTGGCCTCATCGGCTTTATCTGAAGAGCCGCTGCCAGCAGATTTAGAAAGAGCACTTCGCGCAGTCAGTGAAGATCCACAAGTATTAATTAGAAACAAAATGCTATTGGAATATCAAAAGCGTCGTCAAAACGGCCAACTTCCTAAGGATAAACAACAGTGGTAAACAGAATCATTTTAGCCCTAGTCGCTATTCTTTTTACAGGGCAAGCACTCGCGGTCACTAACATTCAAGCAACGGTGGACCGTAACCCCGTCATGCAAGGTGAGTATTTTGTATTAAACGTCACCGCAGATGATGATGTTAATGCAGGCTCATTAGACACCTCAATATTGCTAAAAGACTTTGTTGTCGGCCGCACTAGCGTAGGACGAAGCACGCAAATCGTTAACTTCAACTCCAGTAAAGAAACCCGCTGGCAAGTATTATTATCGGCTAAAAATAGCGGCACTGTGACTATTCCTGCCTTTACTATGGAAGGTATTCAATCTAATCCCATCGAGTTAACGGTTTTAGATGCTGGCTCCAAGCCTCAGCAAATGCGCAATTTGTTTGTGGAAGGCGAAGTTAGCACTCAAGAAGCTTATGTGGGCCAATTAATTACCTATAAAGTTAAGCTATTTTTAGCTGCTGAATTACAGCGTGGTGTCATTAGCGCCCCAGAAATATCAGGTGCTGAGATCAAGCAGCTTGGCGAAGATCAAGACAGTGTTGAAGTGGTTAATGGCCGCCGTTTTCGCGTAATTGAGCGAACCTATGCCATGATTGCCGATACTCCAGGTAAACTCGCCATTAAAGGTGCGAGTTTTTCAGGTGATATTTTAGTTGAAGCACCACGACGTGGCGGCATGTTTGGCTTTAATGAAAGCCGTCCGATGCAAGCTGCTGCTGAAGATACTGAAATCATAATTAAACCCATACCTGACAGCTATCAAGGTGATTGGCTCGTCAGTGATTTATTAATCGCTAAAGAAGTGTGGTCTGAAGACAGCAGTGAATTTGAAGTGGGTAGCCCAATCACCCGCACCATTAATATCATCGCATCTAATGCTGACAGTAATAGCCTGCCTGACATTGAATTAGCTATGCCAAGTGCGCTGAAATCATATCCAGAAAAACCAGTTAGACAAACTGTACTTAGAGAAAACCATGTAGTGGCTCAGTACAGCCTTACCACTGCTATCGTGCCAACCAAAGCTGGAACATTTACCCTTCCTGAAATTACAATTCCGTGGTGGAACTCGCAGCTACGTCAGCAGCAATTTACCACCATTCCAGCAAGAACAGTGACCATTGCGGCTAATCCAGAACAAGCACCAACGCCAATTACACCTGAGGTTACACAGCCCAGCAATAATCCTGGTTTTTGGCCTTGGTTAACACTGCTATTTGCCGCATTATGGCTTATCACAATCGCCCTGTGGTTAAACGCCCGTAAGCAAAAGTCGCTAACAGTTACCTCTGAAAATGTTGATGTTCAGTCCTCCTCTGCTCGAGTGAGCATCAAAGACATTAGCAGTGCCTGTGATAAAAATGATGTATCTCAAGTCATTACATTACTGCAGCAGCATTTTTCTACATTACTAAACAAACCAATGAACTTGGCTGATATTAGCCAGTTATCAACTGCGCTAGCTCAAGCAACTCATCAATTACAGCAGGCTAAATACAGCCAATCTTCAACATTTGTTGATAAAGCGGCTTTATTAAAAGCCATTGAGAGTTACAGTCATAATTCTGCAGTAAACTCCCCATCTGCACTGAGTTCGTTAAACCCTTAACGAATAAACTGATTGAATAGCAAGCATAATTATACTTGCTATTCATCAGTAACCTTTTAAGCTATCGAACATAATATTTTTAACAAAAAGATAAAAATGTTTGATAGCTTGCGAAATAAAAAGTCCGAACCCACGGTCATATCTGACATGTTAACTAAACAACGACGATACGACAGCCTCGTCCGGGCACTTCACGCAGATATCTTCCGATATGCCTATTGGCTTATCGGCGATAAACATGTTGCTGAAGACGTCACTCAAGAAACCTTTTTACGTGCATGGCGTGCGCTTGACTCTTTAAAAGATGACAAAGCCGCTAAAGCATGGCTGATCACTATCTTGCGCCGAGAGAATGCCCGTCGATTTGAACGTAAGCAGTTTGACTACAGTGATGTAGAGCAAGAGTTGCTTGAAGACCAAAAGTCTTCCACTACCGAAGAGCAAACAGAGCAATATTGGCTACGTAAACAGATCGGCTTATTAGAGATTGAATATCGAGAGCCATTACTGCTGCAACTCATTGGCGGTTTTAGTGGTGAAGAAATTGCAGAGTTGCTTGAACTTAATAGAAACACCGTCATGACGCGATTATTTCGTGCCCGTAATCAATTAAAAGACGCTTTAGAGTCTCCTGAAGTTAGAGGTCAATCAAATGGATGATCTACAATTTCGTCGCCATGCCTATGACGACCCCAACAGCCAAGATGAAGATTTCTTGGCACAAATTGCTGCGTCTGAGTCTGATGCAAAGTTAGTCAGTGAATTAAAAACATTAGACAGTAAGCTTACCCATGCGCTTAATATTGATGTGCCTAATGATTTAGCAGATAAATTATTATTACGTCAGCAACTGAATAAACATCAGGAGCAAAAAAAGCATACTCGTTATTTAATGGCTATGGCTGCCTCCGTGGCATTAGTCATCGGTTTAAGTTTTAGCATGTTAAAATTTGCCCCCGTTGACTTAGCTGAGCATGCGCTCGCTCATGTATACCATGAACCCAAATCAATGCTGGTTGATCAAAATGTTGGCTTTGAAGATGTTAATTTTAAACTGGCTGGTATTGGCGGTTTAGAAAACGCCAAATTCATTCAACAGCCCGGAAAAGTGTTTTATACCTCCTATTGTGACTTTCAAGGAGTTAAAAGCTTGCACTTAGTGATGGAAGGTAAAGACGGTAAAGTCACCCTCTTTATTGTCCCGGCTGAAAATAGAATGGTCACCGAAGAAGCTTTTGCAGATCAACACTATCAGGGCTTGGGCTTTCAAACAGCTGGGGCATTCATGATGTTAGTTGCAGAGCAAGATACTGATTTACAGTTTGTTAAATCTGAAATAGAGCAAACCTTTATCTAGTTATAGTCACAACCTGTAACCATCTCCTATCAATTAGATAATAAGCAGTCAATGTAAACTTATTGAGTGCTTGTTATCACATCAAATTTACTTCCCAAATTGTGCACTGGCTCATACATCTGCTAGCATATGCGCCACAATAATAAAAATACGGAAGTATCATGACCATAGAAACCCCCACTCTAATCACTTTTATCGGCTACCTCGCGTTAATGATGGGGATTGGCTACTGGGCTTATCGTAAAACAGATACCGTTGACGACTATATTCTGGGTGGCCGAAAAATGGGCCCTGCTGTCACCGCCTTAAGTGTTGGTGCATCAGATATGTCAGGTTGGTTATTACTTGGCTTACCTGGTGCAGTGTATTTAGGCGGCTTAGGTGAAGCTTGGATTGGTTTTGGACTGATATTTGGTGCCTGGCTCAACTGGCTTTTTGTCGCCAAACGTTTACGTATTTACACTGAACTGGCTGACAACTCGCTGACATTACCTGACTTTTTTGAAAATCGCTTTCATGATAACCAAGGCGTATTAAAAATGGTTGCTGCGGTCACCATCTTAGTCTTTTTCACCTTTTATACCTCATCAGGTATGGTTGGCGGCGCAATATTATTTGAAAAAGTATTTGGCCTTGATTACACCTTAGCACTCATTATAGGTTCAGTAATCATCGTTTCTTACACTTTTGTAGGCGGTTTCTTTGCCGTCAGTTGGACTGACTTTTTCCAAGGCTGTTTAATGTTAGTGGCCTTACTTATTGTACCTGTAGCCATCTTCAGCCAACCTGAGACTCAAGAAAACCTGCAGCAACTTGACCCTGCCATGCTGTCGTTTGTCAGTGAAAACACCACAGTCATCGGCTTAGTGTCATTACTGGCTTGGGGTTTAGGCTATTTTGGCCAGCCACATATTCTATCTCGCTTTATGGCCATTGGCAGCGCTAAAGACATTAAGTTATCTCGTCGCATTGCTATGAGCTGGATGGGTATTTCTCTGATTGGTGCATTGGCAACGGGTATCGCTGGTACCTTGTATTTTGCCGACACTCCCCTAGATAACCCTGAAACTGTATTTATTCACCTTGCCCATGCTGCGTTTAATCCATGGGTTGGCGGCTTGTTAATTGCAGCAATTTTATCCGCGATCATGAGCACCATTGATTCACAGCTTTTGGTTTGTTCAAGCGTAATAACTGAAGACTTTTATCGCAAATGGATTAAACCCGATGCGAGTAATAAAGAGTTAATGCTCGTGGGCCGTTTGGGGGTTATCGCCATTGCTATTGTGGCCGCAGTCATTGCACTTAATCCTGAAAGCAGTGTCCTAGGGTTAGTGAGCTACGCATGGGCAGGCTTTGGCGCAGCATTTGGCCCTGTGGTATTACTATCACTATTTTGGCAGCAATATAGTCGTAACGGCGCTGTAGCAACAATTGTTGTCGGTGCGGTGACCGTGGTGGTCTGGAAACAACTCTCTGGTGGTATTTTTGACTTGTACGAAATAGTCCCTGGATTTTTGCTCGCCTCATTGGCAGGTATCTTAGTCAGTAAGCTATTTCCTGCAAGCACAGAGACGGTGGCCTCATTCAAGGTCTTTCGCCAGTCACTTTAGTGCTTTACAAGGTTAACCCTTAGTAAACACCTGCCGACTTTTTCGTTAACAACAATTAGTCGGCTGGCTCATTTCTAGAGTAAAGATTCTAAACTCAGCGTACAGGTGTTAGCTAAAAAGCAGCCCTAGTCACAATCCTTAATTACAGCAACCTAACAAAGTTATCATTATAAAACCAAACTCAAACCACTGAAATTACAGCGTTAACTCCCACAAAGGTTTGTAAGACCTTCTCACAATTATATTTAATAGCTCAAATTATTAACAAAAATGCAACACTAAAAGTCACTGGTCGGAGTTGTATAGCTTACTTGTGTTACCTAAGATGCGCTCAAATATAAGTGGCAGTGATATGAACACATGCAGTATTCATGCATATGCGACAATAAAGATGAGCAATAATTATGACTAAATTCAACAAGACACTACTGGCAGCAGCTGTAGCTTTAGCAAGTACTCAAACATTCGCAGCGGGTTTTCAACTCAACAGCCAGTCTGCAACCGGTTTAGGCCGCGCAATGGCGGGGGATGCCATCATCGCAGATAACGCTTCAGTATTGGCTCGCAACCCAGCGGCAATGGCATTATTTGATAAGACAGCAATTTCGGTTGTTGGTACTTATGCTGATGTGAATGTTGAAGTGACTGATGCCATGATTGGTGATGGTTCTGGTGATGGTCAATATTTAGGTGCTATGGATAATGCCGCTGAAGGTAAGCCTATCCCAAGTTTTTATTACATCAACCCAATTAATGACAAATGGGCTTTTGGTGTTGCTGCATTTAGTAACTATGGTACAGGCACTGATTTAGCCCCGCTAAATTCAGGTCACGACTTTAATACTCCAATCGATTTATTGGGTAACACTGAAGTGACTACCATTAACTTCAATGCCAGTGTGTCATATCGTATTAACGATTCTTTGAGTTTAGGTCTGGGTATTGATGCCATAAAAGGTATGGGAACACTGACTAGGCAAGGTAATTACACATTCTCTACGCCTATTGGCGATTTACCTGCAGATCTAGACCTTGTCAATATTGATGCAGATGGTTGGGGATTTGGCGCTATTTTCGGTCTTGCTTATGAGATCAATGAAAACAACAGAATCGGCTTAAGCTATCGCAAAAGCCCGAACATGAAGGCTTCAGGTGACATTACATTTGGTCAAGATATTAACCTAGGCAATATACCACTTATGGTAGCCGAAAATTTTGATGAAATAGATAT
The DNA here is from genome assembly GCF_041469325.1 of Shewanella sp. 10N.286.51.B8. Taxonomy (NCBI): domain Bacteria; kingdom Pseudomonadati; phylum Pseudomonadota; class Gammaproteobacteria; order Alteromonadales; family Shewanellaceae; genus Shewanella; species Shewanella sp. 10N.286.51.B8. The sequence continues at coordinate 77,361 of NZ_JBFRKG010000037.1, read as the reverse complement.
CCCTCTGGCCGATATTGCCCAGCTTGCTGGTTTTCATCAGCTAACTGACAAGTTCGCTATCCATTATACAGCCCAGTGGACCAGCTGGAGTAACTTCGACAACATCGAATTAACAGATGGTGATAAAGGCTCTGATAGTTATATTCTTAAGCATTATAACTGGGATGATTCTTGGTTCTTAAGCCTTGGTGCCACTTATGACATCAATGATAAATGGACTGTAAGAGCGGGTATTGCAAAGGACCAAGGTGTGGTTGGTGAAGTATCATCGCTATCAATCCCTGATTCAGACCGTATGTGGTACTCAGCAGGTTTTAGTTACCACATTAATGAAAAATCGAGCATTGATTTCGGTTACACCCTGGTTGCTGGCGAGAAAGTCCATGTTATCGAAGATAGCCTGTTAACTCCTTCTATTGGCGCTTATACAGAATCAGGTGCAAACTACTACTCATTACAGTACAACTACACTTTTTAAGCAGACAGTGACTTAAACAGACTTCATTAAACAGATTGAGTAATTAAAACTTATTCTATATCACTAAAACGGTTAATAATTTAAAAACCATCGATGATCCATCGGTGGTTTTTTTATATCTGCTATACTTTCATTAGATTTTTCTCATAAATGAATTGCGCTTAACATTAAAGTCCATTAGAATTTTCTCATAAACAAATTTTTGAGGTGGTACATGGCAACCTTTCACAAACGCTTATCTTTATTTAGTGCAGTAATACCTACTTTGCTGGCTATTGTTAGCTATAGCGCTATAGCTGATACAGACAAACTAAAAACCGATAAAGCTTTTGATACCCTAACAGTCACTGAAACAGAGTCTGTTTCATCAATAATCATTGATGGACAAGTGGAAGCGATTAAAGCCGCTACCGTGTCAGCACAAACCTCAGGGCGCATTATTCAGGTCAATTATGATGTCAATGATGTGGTCACCGCGGGCGCGTCTTTACTTGAAATTACCAGTGATGAGCAGACCGCAGAATTTAATGCGGCAGAGGCTCAGCTTGCCAGTTCAGAAGCCATGAACTTTGAAGCACAAGCGACACTGACTCGTTATGCGGCGCTGTTTCCTCAAGGGGCCATATCTCAAGGGCAAATGGATGAAGCAACCGCCAATGCCAAATCCAGTAGACAAGCGGTATCCGCGGCAAAAGCTCAGCTTAATAAAGCAAAACAAAGTTTAAATTACACTGTGGTTTCTGCGCCATTTGAAGGCCGAGTGACTGAACGCTTTATTGAACTCGGTGAAACCATTTCATATGGTCAGCCATTATTTTCCGGTTTTGATACCCGAGAGTTACGTGCCACTTTTAATGTTCCCTCGCGTTACTTAGCCAACCTGCAAGCGGCTAAGCAGCTTGAATTAACCTTAACCAATGGTGAAAAAGTTATCAGCAACGATATCAATGTTTACCAATTTGCCGATGCCAACAGTCATCAGCATCAAGTAAGAATTAACTTTAGTCATCCTCAAGCACTCACCGGCCAATGGGTTAAAATCGCGGTACCCGTTAAAACCAGCAACGTGGTCATTATTCCCTTAAGTGCTCTTTATCAGGTCAATGATCTGGATGGCGTGTACCGAAAAGTGGGTCAGCACACCTTGTTAACACAAATTCGCCTCGGAAAAATTGACAAGCAACAGCAAACCGTTGAAGTGTTATCAGGTCTTGATAAAGGTGATGAAATTATCCTTAACGCTAGTCGCTACGTGTTACTGCGTGCAGCTAACCAAAGTAAGGAGTAGTTCATGGCTAACTCAGAACCTCGTTTAGGTATTTCTGGCACTATTGCTAAGAACTTTCAAACCAGTGCTATCACCCCTTTACTGGCTATTTTGGCATTACTACTCGGCTTATTTGCGGTGCTCATTACCCCTAAAGAAGAAGAGCCGCAAATCGATGTCACCTTTGCTGATGTGTTTATCCCCTATCCTGGTGCAACTCCTACTCAAGTCGCTAATCAGGTTACCTTACCTGCCGAAAAAATTATTTCAGAAATTAAAGGTGTTGATACCCTTTACTCATTCTCACAGCCTGACGGCGCCTTAATCATTGCCATCTTCAAAGTGGGCATTCCTCGAGAACAAGCTGTTGTCGATTTATACAATAAAATTTATTCCAACCTTGATAAATTCAATCAAGCCGCAGGCATTGGTGAGCCGCTGATAAAACCTCGCGGTATTGATGACGTACCTATTTTTGGTCTCACCTTATGGTCAGATGATCCCACCATGAACCCTGAGCAACTCACTAAAGTCGCTACGGTACTAGAAACTGAACTAAAACGTATCCCAGGCACCCGTGAGATATATTCTCAAGGTAGGCATGAGCTTATTGCCAATGTTCGCTTAGATCCTAGTAAGCTAAACAGTTTTGGGGTCACGATTGAACAAATTGAGCAAGTGCTAAACAGTAATAATTCCGTCTCAACAACAGGTTCATTAACCCAAAATAATCAAGAGATTAAGGTTCAAACTGGACAGTTTTTAGACTCAGTTGACGATCTTAAAAACCTGGTTATCAAAGTAATACCCGCTAATAACTCAATCACTGAGCCTGCCAGCGCCAAGGTGGTTTATTTAGCCGATGTTGCTGATATCACCTTGAAAAGCGATATTCAAAAGCAGCAGGTCTGGCATGCTAATCAGCAAGGTCAATTCCCTGCTGTAACCATTGCTATTGGTAAGCAAGCCGGTGAAAACGCGGTAGATATTGCCGATTTAATTACAGATAAAGTTGCCAAACTCGATAACTTACTTATTCCTGATAACGTCAATGTCGCTGTTTCCCGTAACTATGGCGCTACCGCGGGCGAAAAAGCCAGCACACTGATATTTAAATTAATTTTTGCTACCGCTGCAGTGGTGATATTGGTGCTATTAACTATGGGCGCCCGCGAATCAGCCATTGTTGGCGTCGCTATTATTATTACCTTAGCACTGACATTATTTGCCTCATGGGCATGGGGCTTTACCCTTAACCGTATTTCACTTTTTGCACTGATATTTTCAATTGGGATCTTAGTGGATGACGCCATTGTTGTGGTAGAAAACATTCACCGTCATATGGCGATGAGTAATAAACCGCTCACAGAATTAATCCCACAGGCTGTGGATGAAGTGGGCGGGCCGACAATTTTGGCCACCTTTACCGTTATTGCGGCATTACTGCCAATGGCGTTTGTTTCTGGCTTAATGGGGCCTTACATGAGCCCTATTCCCATCAATGCCAGTATGGGCATGCTTATCTCGCTATTGATTGCTTTTGTGATGACCCCATGGCTGAGTAATAAATGGCTTAATGCCAAAGCTCACCGAGGTAACACCAGCAGTGACCTAAATGAGCAACCCCATACAGAAACAGCCTCAACTAAATTACTGAGCTTTTTCACTTTCATCATGAAACCATTTCTTGATGGTGAACACGCCAGTAAGGCGCGTAAAGCTATGGCGTTAGGCATTGTGCTACTAATCGCACTCGCGGTGTCATTACCCTTCATGCAAGCCGTTGTGCTTAAAATGCTGCCTTTTGATAATAAATCGGAGTTTCAGGTCATTGTTGATCTACCTGAAGGCACGCCGTTTGAGCAAAATCAAAAACTGCTACAAGAGCTTGGACTTTATCTGACGACTGTTGAAGAAGTTGAACACTTGCAGTTGTACGCAGGCACCCACTCGCCAATGAATTTTAACGGCCTAGTGAGACATTACTTTTTACGTGAAAGCCAAGAAGTGGCTGATATTCAAGTCAATCTGGTTGAAAAGTCAGAACGTGATAGAAACAGTCATGATATTGCTATGTCAGTGAGAGAGCCTTTACAAGCCATTGGTGTCGCTTACAATGCCAATATCAAAATTGTTGAAGTGCCTCCAGGGCCACCAGTATGGTCACCGATTGTGGCTGAAGTTTACGCACCAACCACAGCGCTGCGCGAACAAGCGGCTAACGATTTAATGAGCCGTTTTCAGCAAACTGAACACGTTGTAGATGTGGATATTTATTTACCCGCACAGCAAAGTAAATGGCAAGTAAGTATTGATCGTAATCGCACTGCAATTGCTGGGGTGGCTTACTCAAGTATTGTTAATACTATTCAAGCGGCAATTGATGGCAAAGATGCCAGTTACCTTTATCAAAGCAACTTGCACCTGCCAACACCAATCAGGCTGCAGCTTGATGAAGCCGCCAAGGTGGATATGCATCAGGTGATGTTATTAAAAATCCCTTCAGCCTCAGGAGCAATGGTCACCCTTGCTGATGTGGCTTCAATTAAACAAACCAGCATTGATACCACTATTATCCATAAAAATATGGTGCCCATGATCATGGTCATTGCCGATATGGCAGGCCCGACAGGCAGCCCTTTGTATGGCATGTTTGATATGGTAGCTCAAATAAACCATGAGCAAGAAAGTGGTGAAGCTGCATACCCAATGAGCCAATACTTTGCCAATCAACCCGACGGCTTAGATGAAGTTGCCGTACTATGGGATGGCGAGTGGAAAATCACTTATGAAACCTTCCGCGATATGGGCATTGCGTATGCGGTGGGTATGATTGCGATTTACTTATTAGTGGTCGCACAATTTAAGTCTTATACCGTGCCGCTGATTATTATGGCGCCCATTCCATTAACCATTATTGGGGTCATGCCAGGACACGCAATACTCGGGGCGCAATTCACCGCCCCATCAATGATAGGCATGATCGCGCTGGCCGGTATCATAGTGCGAAACTCAATTTTGCTGGTTGATTTTATCCATCAACAGGCAACCGAAGGTGTGCCGTTTGAACAAGCCGTGATCAATGCCGCTGCAGTGCGCGCCAAACCGATTATGTTAACGGCCTTTGCCGCCATGATTGGCGCACTATTTATCATTGATGATCCGATTTTTAGTGGGCTAGCAATCAGCCTTATTTTCGGGATATTTATTTCAACCATTTTAACCTTGGTCGTTATCCCAGTGCTGTATTACGCAGTAATGAAAAACCGCCAAGGGATCCACAACTAATCTAACGTTTAAGGAGTTACTTATGTCTATTGAAAGATCAATTATGGCTTTTGCCGGCTTTATGGTGCTGTTATCTTTAGTGCTTACCGCTACCGTCAGTCACCATTTTATTTGGCTGACAGCATTTGTTGGTGCTAATCTATTTCAAAGTGCTTTTACTGGTTTTTGTCCCGCCGCTATGGTGATGAAAAAACTCGGTCTAAAAACCGAAGCTGAAAAAGCAACCCAATAGCATTGCAAAAATATATCAATAAGGAGCCACAGTGCAGCCATTAGATTGTAATAAATTTACTATTCAAGCTGTTAAAGCCCTCACCCTACTTGCCATGTGCTTAATGGTATTAACAGTGAGTAAAATCAGCGTTGCCCAAGATATGAATCCCGTTATTGCGTGGGAAAAAATTAACAAGGGTGCGATGATATTGGATGTAAGAACCGCTGAAGAGTTTGCCGCAGGTCACCTTGAGGGCGCGATTAATATTCCCTTTAATATCGCCCTTAAAGAGCTAAATAAACAAAATATTGCCAAAGATACAGCCATCGTATTGTATTGCCGCAGCGGCCGCAGAAGCGGTATTGCCAACGATGAGTTAGCCGCTGCAGGCTACACTCAAACTTATAACGGTGGCGGCATTGCTACTTTATCAGCAAATAAGCAATAACCCGCTTTATTAACGCTTACAGCTAAATGAGCCCCTTATTGGATATAAAAAAGGTCTGCCAGATAACTCTGACAGACCTTTTTGTTACTTCATTAAAAGTCTAAAAAACCACGGTTTTGTTACCATAGACTACTACTTGTTCATCAAGGACAAGCTGCAGGGCTTTACTCAGCACGCTTTTTTCAACATCGCGGCCATTATGAGCGAGTTCTTCTGCGCTGAAACTATGATCAACATTAATCACATCTTGTTTGATAATAGGCCCTTCATCTAAGCAATTATTGACAAAGTGGGCTGTCGCACCAATGATTTTTACCCCACGCTCCCACGCTTGACGATAAGGTGAGGCGCCAATAAATGCCGGTAAAAATGAGTGATGAATATTGATAATGGTATTGGGAAACTCAGCGACAAACTCAGGAGTTAAAATTCGCATATATTTTGCCAATACAATGTAATCAGCATTATAGTTTTTTATAACCTCAAGCATCGCTTGCTCGTGCTGGGCTCGGTCTAAACCTTCATGACTAACATGATGAAATGGAATATCAAACTTTTCAGTTAAGCCTTGCAACACATCGTAATTACCTACCACTGCGGCGATTTCAACATCTAAGCCGCCATAATAGGACTTCATTAAAATATCACCTAAACAATGGGCTTCTTTGGTGACCAAAATGACAATACGTTTTCGGCCTGCATCCACCAACTTCATGTGATTTTGTAGAGGCAGCACCTCAGTTAAGTCTGCCAATAACTGCTGATCGTTAATTTGCCCTTCAAGCACAGTACGCATAAAAAAGCGTCCTTGTTCATGGTCAACAAATTCGGTGTTTTTAATAATATTTAGCTTATGGGCAAAACACACCCCGGTAATTTTAGCGATAAGGCCTTTTGCATCTTCACAATCAGTGATCAAAATTTTTCGCTCTAGGCTTGCTGTATTGTTAACTGGGTTACTTTTAGACTTCATAAACTATTGGCTCACAAGAATTAAATCGATGACGTTTACATTCAAATAAAATGCAGCTGGCTAAAAACTATATTTTACTTTTAACATAGCTTTTATGGGAGATGTAATTAAATAACCAGATATATCAATAATTGATTTTTTTATAGCAACCTAATTATTAAATAGTTAAAAGAGTTGCTATATTTATGAGGTTTTAATAATCATTTACGGGTGTCTAGGTACTTTTGCAGTAATTTGCGCAAACTTTCCGCCTTAGTCCCAAATACAACCTGTACTCCATGCCCCACTTTGATCACCCCTTTCGCGCCTAAGCGCATCAACCTGGGTTTATCGACAAGTTTTGGATTCACGACTGTAATGCGTAAGCGGGTTAAACAAGCATTTAATTCAACAATATTGTCTGCCCCGCCAAGAGCACTAATCATGCTGCGTAGGCTTTCTTTATTGCCGTGACCATCAGCTTCTAACCGCCCAGGGGTTTTTAAGTTAAATGCTACAATACTCACCCTAAATAAAAGATAATAAACAAACCCCGTTAATGGCCCTAAAAACCAAATCCATTGAGTATTACTTGATTGAGCAAACAACAAACTGAAATCAATCAGTCCGTGGGAAAACACCACACTGTGTTTTACTTCAAGCAAAACACAAACGCTATAGGCCACACCAGTCAGAATGGCGTGAATTAAAAACAATATCGGCGCCACAAACATAAAGGCAAATTCAATGGGTTCGGTGATCCCAGTTAACCAACTTGCGGTTGCCGCTGACAGCATAATCCCGGCAACGCGATTACGTTCAGATTTATCCGCGCTACGCCAAATAGCCAACGCTGCAGCAGGGAGTCCCCACATTTTTATGAGGTAACCCCCAGCAAAATTACCCGCAGCAGGATCACCAGCAAGATAGCGAGCTATTTCACCTCTCACCAATTTACCGTCATCAATATATTGTCCCACTTCCAAGTAAAATGGCGCGTTCCAAATGTGGTGTAGGCCCAATGGAATAAGTAATCGTTCAATGGCGCCATAAACACCAAAGGCGACAGCAGGCTCTTGATATACAGCCCATAAGGATAAAGAATCGATTTCATAGGCCAGTGTGGGCCAAATATGGGCCAAGATAAACGCCATCAGCATGGAAAATGGAATAATGATTAACGCAGCGCTTCGATGGCCTTCAAAAAATGAGAACACTGCTGGCAGTTTTACATTTTCACTCAATCGCACCACCAAACAAGTCAGCGCGCCAATGAGCACACCACCAGCAATTCCGGTATCCATTGTCTCCATCCCCCAAATGGGCCTCGAGGGTAAGTGATAAAGGGTTGTCATTGCTCCAAGGCTTGAAATATAAACGCCAAAGCCAAAAACTGCGACAAAGGCGGCAATACCTTGGTCTTGACAAAAGCCAATGGCAATAGCTATCGCAAATAATAGCGGCATCATGGTAAAAATTAGATTACCCACATTCGAAAGCACGATGGCGAGTTCGGTAGATATAAAAGGAAGGGGATTGGCAGAAAGCCCGAGCATGACACCTGCAGCGGGTAAAATGGCGATGGGAATTAACAGCGCCTGACTAAGACGCTGAGCAAATTTAAACCACCGCTGGCTTAATAACCTTAACTGTCTTGCGACTGGGTTACTGCGGTTTGCCAAGTTGTTATCCATTGTGTGGCTTCTGTTTCTGGTTCCATGGTTTCACAGGCATCAATTTCAAGGCGCGGCGTAATACTGGTTGCACCAAGTTCAGTAAGCAGTTCATCAAATTGTTTTCCTCCGCCGCAGAATGTTTCATAGCTTGAGTCACCTAAGGCAATAACGCTGTAGTTAAGCTTAGGCAAATAAGGCGCTACTGAGCGCAACTCATTAAACCATGGCACAATATCTTCAGGTAAGTCACCGTGACCAGTGGTAGAGGTCACTATGATCAGTAATTCATCTTCAGCTGGAACATAGCCCAATAGCTCAGTTGGCTGAAACAATTGGGTATTAAAATCCAATTGTGCGATCTTATCGGTTAATGTTTCAGCAACAAATTGTGCACTTCCATACACTGTTCCGAACACTATATTAACTTTATCCATGATATACTTTTCCCCAAGCTCACTGACTGCATTGATTATTACAGCTTAAATGCTGACTAATTTGAGTTAATAGCTTCACCATACTGCATTCCAGCGCTGGGCTGCAAGTATGAAATACAAACAAAAGTAACAACTTATCTAAACGTTAAGGTTATTGTTATGCGCCAAGCCAACCGGCATAGATTGTTCAAACTCCAGCATAAGGCCGCCCATATTAGGCGAAACTTTTACTTTAGATGTGAACAACAAGATACTAGCGAGCCACTTGCAAAAATTGATGAGTTCGAGAAGTTGAAGGCATTATTGTTAAAACACAATAAAACCCCTTTAAAACAAAGTACTTAATAAGCGCACTTACCAAGTACTTGGATTTATCTTTAAGATTCTTACGTAACTTATTATTACGTGATAGTTTTTACGTAAGAATTTTTTATAGCCTACTAAGCAATATCCATAGGTGCTGAGCAATCAAGCGCATCATCCCAGCCAAACTGCTCAAATATCCTCAGCCATTCTTGCTCCAATTCTGTTTCTATATGCATTTTCTCTAAGGTCACAGGATGAGTAAAACGAATTGACTTAGCGATAAGCCATAAACGATTTATCTCAAAGTGCGATCTAAAAAACTTATTCTGCTTACCATCACCATGGGTGGTATCACCAATAATAGGATGACGTAAATGCGCCATATGTCGTCTCAGTTGATGTTTACGGCCCGTTTGCGGTGTAAGGTTAATTAAGCAAAAGCGGCTACTGGGATAACGCCCAGAACTGTATGGGATCTCTGCATTCATTAACGGCTTATAATCAGTTACCGCTTCTTGTGCGGGCTTATCTTTATTGGCCTTTTTGTCGGCAACATCATCTAGTTCTACTTTTAAAGCGTAATCTAAACGGCCTGCCTCATGCATATTGCCTCGAACCAAAGCGATATATTCTTTCGTCACTTGATGATGTTCAAACTGCTCACAAAGCGCTCTGGCGACTTCACTGCTTTTGGCAAAAACTAACACTCCTGATGTGGGTCTATCTAATCTGTGCACCGGAAACACATGGCAGCCCACTAGGTCTCGAGTCAGTTGCATCGCAAAAAAGCGCTCCTTTCTTGCAAGGTAACTGCGGTGCACCAACAAACCAGCCGGCTTATGAATAACCACCAGATGCTCATCTTCAAAAAGAATTTCTAACTCAGGCGGTGTTTCATCTTCAAGCCCCTCCGCTGCTAGCGTTTCAGCTTGAAGGCTCGCTGCATCTTCTTGGTCATCGAAATATTCATCATCTATCATGTTATTGCTCACTTAAAAAGGTGTCTAACTCAGCCAATAAACGTATCAAAGGATTAAGATCATCACGCTGACTCCACACATGTGCCGCCATAGGGGCTAAGGCTATTTGAGTAGGTAAAGCCTGCTTCATACAAATAAGCTGTTGCATCTTAGGGATAAAAATAAACTGCAACCATTGCTCAAACCCCATGGTATCGCAGGCAAAAGGAGAACTGCTCGCAAGCGCTTGAGCAGAAGGTTTAGTCGATGACCAAAGGTTTGCATCTTTAAGGTTTTGTTCTATCTGAATTAAGTATTGCTCTGTTTTAATATACGGCATAACTGTGATTTATCGCTCACACAAGTTTGAAATAACACGATTGTTTGTGCGACTAATTATATCATCAGGAGGCAGTTAACCCTATAATACGCACAAGTTAATCGCTATATAAAAACACCATGACACAACTCGAAACCCTAAGTGAATTTTTAGACACCGCTAATACTCAATTTCAGGTTTATGATTTAGGCCGCAGAGTCGAAAACATCGATATGATGTTGTTTAATCAAATTGAAGCATTAAAAACCCCTTACCCTTTTCCAACTCAAGGTCATGCACAATTTGCCATCGTGTTTTGGCGCGAAGCACAGCCACCTTTTATTTGGTTTTTAAAGCTGCCACTGGATGAGCAAGGCTTGTTGTCTCCAGCGCAGCGCAGTCAATTCATCAAAATGATCCTCGAAGCTCTAGGGCAAGATCCAACCAAAGCATTAAGTGATGAAGAACAAGAGCGCTATGCTAATCACCCTTTTAGCTTCAAGCCTAGCCAGGAAAAGCTAGCGCTATTTAATGCCTTAGTAAAACGTCAATTAAGCCAGCAACCATCAGCGCAATATCAATTTGCCGCTAGCTACTTTGCTGCGCTGATAGCAAGTCCAAAGAAAGTGGATGACTCGTGGCAGCAATTAGGGCTTCAAGGCATTGCCGACATCTGTGTGCGCCTAGATCAACATAACCACGCTGCAGAAATTAATGCCGCTTTTGAATTTGCCCCAGTTGAAGTTCAAGCAGCTATTTGCCAATGCTTAGAACATGTGACCATTGATGCAGTGCTTGCACAAACCTTGTTTGATAAGTTATCTCAAGCGCCGGTTGAGCATAAGCATATCTATCTTAGAGCCCTTGCTTCACAAGCTGAGTTAACTCAAAAAGCCATTAAGCAATTGGTTAATTACCAACAACTTGATGAAAGCTTATTGATCACCATTGCTGCCAGAAACTGGATTGCATTAAAAGATGACCAAACTCGCAAACTTTATCTAGAAGTCTTAGCAAATCAGCCACAAATCTTCTTTAACCAAGTATTTGCTGATATCGTGTCTATACCGAGTTTACGCCAGCCGCTGTTGCTTGAACTAAGAAATACCGAACGAAGTGAGAAACTATCAGCGGCTATTGGCGGTTTATTTAAGGCACTAAGCCAATGATGTCAGATTTTATTTTAATCGTAGCAGTCGTGGTTGTGGGCGCATTCTTTTGGCAATTACGACAAATGGCAGAAATTAGCCGTAAGTATGCTGAAAGCGCCTGCGGCAAGCAAAAAGTACAACTCCTTGCTATCGCAATGGAGTCAGCAAGACCTAGCCTGGGTGGTACTACTGGCCTTTGTTGGCGTGCTAAATTTTTGTTTGAATTTAGCACCGATGGCATGAACCAATATCGCGCGCATATCCAAATGCATGGTAAAAAAATAGAAAAAATAAATTGGCCTATTTTCCCAGAGCCAGAATGGATGGATGCGCCGATGGCAAAAGGTAAGTTTGGTGGTTGTGGCGGCGCATCTAGCTGCAACTCCGGAAAGTGTAAGTAATTTATTGGCTTAACGACTCAATAGGTAAGCCATACTGCATAAACCATTTTTTACTGGAAAATCGTTATTTATTAAACGCTAGCCAAAAGAAAGACCGCGACAAATCATTGCCGCGGTCTCTTGTGCTTTTGTTAAGCCATCCAGCTATTGTTGTGCTCCCTGCACCATCCATGCGTCTAACTTGCTCCGAGCGCTATCCTTATTCAATCCTTGATATTCCTTGTACACTTAAGTACTTTCCATCTTACTCGATTATCCATTGACCGAGCCTGCTCAAATCCTTAAGCGTGTCCTTAATTCATCCTTGGGGTTCTTCCATGACATCCTTTAATCAAGTTATTGCATCCAATGCAATCACCATAAATCCCTTATGGCGTAAATCCCTTAATTGATGTCCTTCAATCTAATAAAGTCGCTTATATCCATAAACTGCAGTGATGGGGTATTAGTTAACTCCTTGTCACTAACCTTTTAATCATGCCACTGTCCATAGCGTACATTTTACCTTGATTTGAAAGTCACTGTAGAGCAGAAAACACTTTACTTATAATCCTATTGATACAACTTAAGCACTTCCTGTGCATATTTGCTTTCTTGGTATCTATTATAGTTCATATGGTTCAACAGGTAAGTCATAAGTATTCACATTACAGCGTAATTACAAAGTAGTAACAACACTAAACCAGCAGGCGTCAAATTAAAATCAATAAAAACAACAACTTTAAAATAAACCTAATTTAAGGCGCGTTTCAAATGCGATAAGGCTTACACCCCTTGTGAGATATATCGCACAAACACTCTGGCTATTAGGGAAATTAACCACTGCAAAAAAATTCACATATTTAACATTTGTATTTCTGAAATGTAAAAAGCGCAATCCTAATAAATTAAGATTGCGCCTATTTTACGCTCTGTTAGCTTATCCGGCTAAATTGTGCTTCCCTGCTCCATCCATGCGATTATTTGCTCCCTGCTCCCTTTATTCCCTGTTACTCAATTTCCTTGTATTCTTGCCAGTTGCTGAATACTTGAGCTTTCAATCCATTGAACAGTCTATCCCTTTGACTGACAGTTTTACTCCTAGATTACCATCCTGGTATGCTGCATCCTGCAATCCGTCATCATCCTGAGAGGGTTCATCCTAGTTTCAGTTATCCATAACTGAGCTTATGCCCTTTCCTTGAGCGTGTCCTGACTTCGTCCTGAATTCATATTTTGAGATAGCTAATAAGAGGTTTTCTCATATAAATATCTCAATGAATAACCAGCCCCCTTCCTTTAATTGTCATCTCATCCTGAGACATTAACGACCAAAGGTTGTTGGCTTTACAATATGACTATTCATTATAAGTGCAATATTAAACAAAACACCCTGTTTTATTTATGTTGCGACCTTGTGTAATATTTTAGCTAAATTCATTGGCGAGAAAACACCCCATTTACTCACAAACCAATAAATTCTCGTCACCAAAACAGACCTAAAAACTTAAGGCTATGTTTTAATTGGTAAAAAACAAATTCAGCTAGAGAATGCATACAGACTAAAGTTAGATAACTTACAGGGTATGTGAGATAAGTCTTACACGCCAAAGTGAAACTTGCCTGTTTATGACTTTGAGAGGAATAGCTTTTTTAACATTTGCGCAAACATTACCCAGTCAGCGAGCAAACTGTATAGCGGGTATTCAAAAGTAGCAGGTTTGTTTTTTTCAAATACAAAGTGACCAATCCATGCAAATCCATAACCGATGACAGGGATAAATAATAGTTGCCACCATTGCTGGCTAACTAGAGTCACCAACAGCAATAACACTATCAGTCCAGAGCCAAGGTAATGTAAGCGCCGACATGTGGCATTTTGATGTTGTGATAAATAAAAAGGATAAAACGACTTAAAGTCTTGATACTGTTTATCAGCCATTTATTGCTCCGATTTACTTTGATAAATTAATATCTCACCATCAACAGAGCCAATGGTTTGATCAGACAGCTGGCCAAAACCTTCACCAATAAAAAGCGCTGCATGTTTATCGTTGTTAACAAATACTCCGATCCCATCGAGCTCTAACTGCTCATCGCACCAACTCAACACCGCTTGAATTAATTTTGCCCCATTACCTTTTCTTTGCTCATTAGGGCTCAAAGCGATAAATTGTAAAATACCGTATTGTTTACTCGGTAAACTTTCTAAGATGGTATGCTCTTTTTTAATAAATGCTTGGGTTGAACTCCAACCAGTGCCGAGTACCATTTTTAAACGCCAGTGCCAGTAACGACTTTCACCAAGAGGCACTTGATGGGTGATCACACAGGCGACACCGATGAGACGTTTGCCTTCAAACCAACCAATTAATGGTTGCTCTTGCTGCCATAACTCTGTGAGTTCTTCTCTGATTGCAGCCCGCAGTTTTTGTTCGTAATTGGCTTTATTAGCAGTGGCTAAAGCTTCAATAAAAAATGGATCATCATGATAGGCATTATAAATAATCGATGCTGCAACTCTTAGATCTTCCGCAGTCAAATAAACCGCTCTAGGTTGATCGTTAGTTTGTTCATCCAAAGACGGCGCAGCTTGAGTTTTCGGGGGCAAAGTGTTGTTTTCCATGATGTCACTCTTAACTAATCCAGTTGATAGTCTCAACTTAACAACTTTGAAACATATTGCAATTTAAATAGGGTCACCTAATCTTAGTAAAGCAATATCATTCATACATGGTGAAAGCTCATGGATACGACAACGACAACATTTGAACACTTATTTCAGCAATTAGGATTAAGTTCATCTAAGGAAGATATTAACCAGTTTATCGAACAACATAAACTGGCTAAAAATAGCACCATTGCACAGGCTGGATTTTGGTCAGAATCGCAAAGACACTTTATTGAAGAGGCCTTACATCAAGACGGCCAGTGGTCTGAATTAATAGACCAACTGGACGTTTTATTAAGAAATTAAATGTTTTGGTAAGCAGTTTCACCCCAACCCACTAATTTGTTGTCACTTATCACAACTGGGGTACATTCACTTTTTGTGGTTTTGCCGTCACCTTTACTCCATTGAGTACGGTAGAAAAACACCTGAACCTCTTGCTTCGGACTTTGTGCATCTGCTTGGGTCACATAAGCCTCACTGAAATCAGCCGTTCCCATCAAAATGGTGACTTGATCTTTTGCCATTCCGATTGAAAGTTTCGCTAAGTTATTACGATTAGTTTGTTGTTGTTTTTGCCAATATGAATCACTACGCTTACCTTCGTGATCGCCCACATTCAATACGCAACCAGTTAGTGAAGTCGCTGCTATAGCCATAATTAATGCTGCACCCAATTTTGCTTTCATAATACGTCCCTTTCAAATGGTTCTAATGTAATTTCTACTGAAACTGTTTTTCAGAGTAAGTTATACTGTTCTCAATACTGATTAAGCTAAAAGTGTGCCAAAAGTTAAAGACTTGATTTTATTCATCATTTAAAACCAAGTCTCACTTTTTGAGTAATTTCACTACCAATATTTAAGGATTTTCACTAATTATGAGTCCAATTGAACAAGTCCTTGCGGCGGCAAAATCCATTGCTGTAGCAGGTCATACGCCAACATTAGCGTTAATAAAAGGTAAATTAGGTACGCGGATAGCCATGCCAACCCTTATTCAGGGGTTGCAGCAATTTAAAGCCATCCCCAAAGAGCAATGGCAAGACTTACCCGATTTAGCAGCCATGATACAGCCAGCTAATACTGAAACGGCTCAAGACCCATTAACGGCGCTAGAACAAAAATGGCAGGCTAAATTTGACGCTGTCGAAAGTGAATTTGCCCTAAAGATAGCAGCACTTGAAAAACGAATTGTACAATTAGAAAGTTAAGCACCACATCCTCAATACATTTAACCAGCTAAAAACGGAAAACCATGTTTGTCACTGAACTCAGATTTGAATGTTTCGCCGATACCACTATCACTGCGGCAGAAAAAGCCATTAATAACTTTCTAGAAGCACTCAGAGCCAATGGCCAAGTATTAGGACGAGAATTTGCTGTCGCATTTAATGAAGGTGAGTTTAAAGTCAGGCTATTAATACCTGAAAAAAACAGTTTATCAGCCCGTAACAACAGCCCATGGGTCAAACAAGCATTAACTATGCTAACTGAAGCAAAGTTATTGGCGCCACGTGAAAAGTTTATCGGTCAAGATATCAATTCAGAGCAAAGTAATATCGACACTCCCAGCTGGCAGGTGCTTTACACCAGCTATGTACATATGTGCTCACCATTAAGAAGTGGCGACAACCTTCTCCCTATTCCGCTATATCAAATTCCAGCAAGCTTTAATGGCGACCATAAGCGAGTTATTCGCTGGCAAACAGAGTGGCAAGCTTGTGATGAACTGCAAATGGCGGCGGCAACCAAAGCTGAATTTGCAGCATTAGAAGAACTGACCAGTCATAAAAGTGATTTATTTAGACGAGGCTGGGATATCCGCGGCAGAATTGAATTTATTACCAAAATTCCGACTTACTATTATCTTTATCGCGTTGGTGGCGAAAGTTTACAGTCTGAAAAAAAACGAGCCTGTCCACGCTGTGGATCGAAACAGTGGTTATTGGATGAGCCATTATTGGATATGTTTCACTTCAGATGTGAGCCATGCAGAATTGTGTCGAATATCTCATGGGATCATCAGTAATAATTTCAAACGTTATTGTTCTGAAGTATCTAACATCGATCAGAACAGCTGCATCATTAACCTTCTTTTCAACAAAAAGCCTGACTTAATTAATCTATAAGTCAGGCTTTTTGGTTTATCGCAAATTAATAACGTTGATCTATGACTTTCGTCTCAATAAGTCATTCCACATCATTTTCATTCGCTGCCAAATCCCCGGATGTGGCACATGGCCATGATCTTCTTCTACAGGTTCAATTGCTGGTGTGACTCTTGGCGTTAGGCTATCGATAAACCCAGCTAGGCTATCAGCAAGCTTTTCATGGGGCTTATTGCCTGGCACTTCAATCCACACACTGCCATCTTCATTATCAACCGTTAGCATGTTATCGCCATCACCCAATACACCGATAAACCAGGTTGGTGCTTGTTTGAGTTTTTTCTTCATCATCAAGTGGCCAATGATATTTTGCTGCAAAGATTCAAAGTCTTGCTGATTCCAAACTTGCAGTAATTCGCCTTCGCCCCAGTTTGAATCAAAATACAGTGATGCTGAAAAGAAGTGGCCGTAAAAATCATTGATATCATCATGCAGCTTAAGCTCTAAAGCATGTTCGACATTACTAAAGTCTGCGGTGCTTTTACGCTTAACAGTCTGCCAAAATACCGCTTCATCAGATTCAAGATCATACTGGCCCTCAATACAACTAGACCCTTGACCCATTGGGTAAAATCGCGGTAATTCCCCTAAGGTATCTTGGTAAGCTTGAATATAACGGTTAGAAAATTGATCCAATGATGTTGAACAAGACACTTAAGATGCTCCAATATTGTTTGTGACCAAATAGATTGGTGTATTTGTCACGTACAGTGATTACCTAATTATATAAATTGGTATTATAATAAAGGCCTATTTTGACACGGAAACACACTAGATGACACACAATCACGATCCCTATAGTGATGCTGAAGCACTTAAAGGTTTAACTTTAGGTCAAGCGACGCAATATCAAGCTGAATATGATGCATCATTGCTGCAAGGGGTTCCTCGTAAGCTAAATAGAGATGCCATTGCATTAACGGCTGAGTTACCTTTTCAAGGTGCTGATATTTGGACTGGCTATGAACTATCTTGGCTTAATGCCAAAGGCAAGCCTATGGTAGCCATCATTGAAGTTTACCTTGCCATCGAAAGTGATAACTTAATTGAATCGAAGTCATTTAAGCTTTATTTAAATAGCTTTAATCAAACCCGCTTTGACAGTGTTGAACTAGTACAACAAACTTTACAACAAGATCTTAGCCGCTGTGCCAATGGCGAGATCACGGTAAAAATCATCGAGCCAAAACATTTTAATACCCAGCGCATTGTCGAGTTACCGGGTAACTGTATTGATGAACTTGATATTGAAGTTGATGATTATCAATTTAAACCTGAGTACCTTGAAGACAGCACTGAAGAGAAACATGTTGCTGAGACACTTACATCCAACTTGCTAAAGTCGAATTGTTTAATTACCTCTCAGCCTGATTGGGGTAGCGTGATGATCCGCTACCAAGGTCCTAAAATCGATCGAGAGAAGTTACTGCGTTATTTGATTTCATTCCGTCAACACAATGAATTTCACGAGCAATGTGTTGAGCGTATTTTTACTGACTTAAAACGTTATTGCCAATGTTCTAAATTAACGGTTTATGCCCGTTATACTCGCCGTGGAGGTTTAGATATTAATCCATTTAGAAGTGATTTTGAGCAGCCGCCTGAGACACATCGTTTAGCGAGACAGTAATTTCAAAAATGATATTACAACTTAAAAGGCACTTTTTAGTGCCTTTTTTGATCTGCAGGTAAACCGACTTAGCTAACGATCAATTTAGGCATGCCTTTAAGGCAACTTAATGAGAATCAATAATAAGCTCAGCCCAATCTATTACTTCAGCGTTATATTCAGGCTCGTTCGCAACACATCCACTATAAAAGCTAATGGCAAACCGATAGCTCTCATTAAGCTTACCTAAACTACAATGCCATTGGTTTTCAATCTCAAAGCGCTCTTTGTCATCATTTATCAGCCGCAAAGAGACATTGAATTGTAAAGGTATGACAGCGCCTTTATTCAGCTTAAGCTCGCTTTTTTCAGCCGATTGAAAATCAAATGCGAATGATTTAAGCGATAAAGCTAAGCCTAAGCCTTTGGCCTTAATGTAAGACTCTTTTAAGGTCCATAAATCAAAGAAACGTTCCCTATGCTCCACTGCTGGTAAAGCTAATAAAGCTGCCGCTTCAGGTTCAGAAAAGTAATGATTTAATATCGAATGAATATTGGTGCTATCACGGCGCCGCTCAATATCCGCCCCCAGCTCAAACGCTTGCATTGGGGCATTAGTTTGATAAATAGCCACCAATAACCAGTCACCACTGTGACTGATGTTGAAACCTAAACCCGTTTGCTGAAATTGCAGATCAGTTAAACGCGGTTTGCCTTTTTCGCCATATTCAAATACCCATTCATTGGGCTTTATATCGGCAAAACGCGACAACAAAGCCCGCAAGTAACCTCTAACCATTAAGCCTTTTTCACGGGCTGATTGTTGAATATAGCGATTCACTTTTTGGGTTTCATCTGCAGGCAACCAAGATGACACCAATGAGGTGGTTTCTTGATCCAATACTGCCGTGGTAAGCGGACAGAAAAATAGATTTATCTTGGTGTCAGAATTCAAAATCAACTCAATAGTAAAACAAAAAGCCATTGTCGCTTGTTTCTAACTGAATTTATAGTCTGTGTAATACGCCAAATAAATAAAAACGGCTGGAACATTACAGCCCCTGCCGTTTTAATCCTATTAGCTTGCGATTAAGACCCGTTTATTGCCGTTGGCAACGATTAACTACTCATAGTGAACCCTTGGCGATTAAGCCATCGCGGTGGTCTTTGCCGCTTGCTGAGGTTGTACGTCATAGCGACTAAAGCTCATCGAGAACTGACCGTCACCACCCGTCATCGATTTTAGTCTAGTGGAATAGTCACTGACATTAGCCAAGGGCACTTCGACTTCAACTGTAACCATGCCAGAGCTATCGGCTTGTGTGCCGCACACCATACCTCGCTCGCTACTGATATCGGCGGTGATATCGCCCACATGTTGCTGAGCAACACAAATATTCATTTCAACGATAGGCTCTAAAACCACTGGCAGAGCAAGTTTAACGGCTTCCATAAAGGCTTTTTTACCCGCCATCACAAAGGCAATCTCTTTAGAGTCCACACTGTGATGTTTGCCATCTAATACAGTAACTTTGATGTCTTGCATCGGAAACCCACCAAGCTCACCAGCTGTCATAGCTTCTTTAATTCCCTTTTCAACCGCGGGAATATATTGAGTGGGTACCGAGCCCCCGACCACTTTGCTGACAAACTCAAAACCTTGACCACGCTCAAGGGGCTCAACTTTAAGCTCTACTTCTCCAAATTGGCCAGAGCCACCGGATTGCTTTTTATGACGATATCTAAAGCTCGCCTCACCCATTATGGTTTCACGATAAGCAATGGCTGGAGTGTCAGTGTCCATATCAACATTAAACAGCGTTTGCGCTTTTTCTAATGCAATTTGCAGATGTAAATCACCTTGGCCTTGCAGCACAGTTTGTCCTTCTGCCTCATTACGGGCAATCTGTAAGCTTGGGTCTTCTGCCACTAACTTATGTAGCACTTCCGATATTTTTTGTTCATCACCGCGGCGCTTTGCAGACACGGCCAAGCCAAAAATAGGTTGCGGCAATACCAACTCAGGTAAATGAAATTCATCTTCATCATGGCTGTCATGCAGCACAGCGCCAACTTCTAACTCATCAATTTTAGCAATGGCGCAGATATCACCCGGCATAGCCTGATTGACGTTACTATGCTGGTCCCCTTGTAACTTAAGAATGTTAGTCACTTTAAAGGGTTTACGGCTATGACCGATAAACAGTTTCATGCCCACTTCTATGGTGCCTTGGTATAAACGAAAAACGCCCATGCGGCCTAAAAATGGATCGATTGACACTCTAAAGATATGGGCTAATACATGGTCATCAGCTTTTTGGCTAACATCAATAGGGGTGGCATTTTCAGTAAAGCCTTTGATAAATTGCGGCGGATTAGCTTCAAGAGGGCTTGGCATCAACTTAGTCAGCATTTCCAGTAACGAGCTAATACCAATGTCTTGTTCTGCACTGGTAAAACATACTGGTACTAAATGACCCATTCGCAATGCGGCTTCTAGCGGCGCATGCAATTGCTCTGGGGTTAATGAATCACCTTGCTCTAAATACAGCTCCATTAACCGATCATCTTCTTCAAGCACGGTATCAATGAGTTCATCACGGGCAGTTTCCACATCGCTGAATAAGGTTTTCGCTTTTAGATCGCAATGCAGATAACAATCCACCACATCATTAGCCATTTCATTGGGGAGATTAACGGGTAAGCAGCGATGACCAAATTGCTGCTGGATATTAGTCAGCAATTCAGCAACTAAAGCTTCGTTGCCATCTAAGTGGTTAATGGCAATGATCACTGCTTTGCCCTGCGCTCGGGCTGCTTCAAAGGCTCTTTTGGTTACCGATTCAATCCCAGTGCTGGCATTGACCACCAATAATACCGATTCAACGGCAGAAAGAGGCAATAATGCTCTGCCAATAAAATCAGGTAAACCTGGAGTATCAATAACGTTTAAATGGTGGTTTTGGAAGTCAAAATTAAGAAAGGAAGGTTCTAGGCTGTGGTGGTGGGCTTTTTCTTGGGCAGTGAAATCGGCATGATTTGTGCCCTTGTCGACCCTGCCTTTTAAGGTTATTGCAT
Source organism: Shewanella sp. 10N.286.51.B8 (assembly GCF_041469325.1). Taxonomy (NCBI): domain Bacteria; kingdom Pseudomonadati; phylum Pseudomonadota; class Gammaproteobacteria; order Alteromonadales; family Shewanellaceae; genus Shewanella; species Shewanella sp. 10N.286.51.B8. The sequence goes on along the minus strand of NZ_JBFRKG010000037.1, from coordinate 55,961 downwards.
TGGCGCTAAACAGTAATGCTTCGAGTAAAGAAGATTTGCCTGCGTTGGTGTGACCCATTACAGCCAAATTACGGATTTGCTCAGTGGTGAAATCAGCCATTGTGGCCTCCCTTTATCACATAGTTAATCAATCCATTTCGCTTTAAGCACTGTTAGCTTCACATGTTTAGCTGTAATAACTCAACCTCAGTAAAAGTATGCCGACAGGATTAACTGATTAGTCAGTGAAACCTTGCTGTTCACCTTTTAAGAGCCTGTCCGCCTTGCAAATCAAGTGAGATAATTCATGTCATTTAAAGCAAGTGCCTAGCGCTATTTAAATTCAGTATAGAACTGTAACTATGATTAAAAGTTGACCTAGATCAGGCTTTAACTCACCAATTAAATTTCATAACAAATACTCATTTGAGCTTACAACTGCTCGCTAGTTATGGTCTGATCTGTGAATAATCAGTCTCGGGTGATTGTATCGACCCGAAACCTCAGGTACTCTGCTTGCTCGATTGTGCTAAAACGATGATTATGAAGATTAACTATTGTTCATCTTTACTAGTCCCAACAGATTGTATTGCAAAAATACAGACCAAGGTTAAGCCTTAATGACAGTAGCATTATATAAATGACAGCAGAGCCAAGCGCAAAAGCTGCGATAAAGAAATCAGTGACGACAGACACTAGCACGCCAGTGGTGCGTCACCGTAATGCCACCACCACCCCTGAAATGCGTCAGTTCATTCAAACGTCTGACTTTAGCGTGAGCCAATTAGCTAAAATCCTCAATATTTCAGAGGCCACCGTGAGAAAGTGGCGTAAGCGTGATTCTGTCAGCGATACCCCCACCACGCCACATCACCTCAAAACCACATTGTCGCCAATGGAAGAGTATGTGGTGATCGGTTTGCGCTACCAATTAAAAATGCCGTTGGACAGACTGCTTAAGGTAACCCAGCAGTTTATTAATAAGGATGTCTCTCGCTCAGGGCTTGCCCGCTGCTTAAAACGCTACGGGGTATCAAAGCTTGATGAATTCGAAAGCCCCTATGTGCCCGAGCGCTATTTCAACCAGTTACCTATTGTTCAAGGCACTGATGTCGCCACTTATACTTTGAACCCAGAAACCTTAGCCAAAACCTTATCCTTACCTGAAGCCACTCAAGACAATGTGGTGCAAGTGGTGTCACTGACGATTCCACCACAATTAACGGATAAAGAAAGTTACTCGATTTTACTGGGTGTTGATTTCGCAACTGACTGGGTTTATCTCGACATCTATCAAGACAGCCATACCCAAGCGACTAATCGCTATATCGCTTATGTGTTAAAGCACGGCCCGTTTCATTTAAGAAAATTACTCGTAAAAAATTACCACACTTTTTTAGCTCGCTTCCCGGGCGCTAAAACCATGCATGCTTCGGAAGCAGCACACTCTACAAATAATTCAGCTATGGATAGACTGAACAACGGAGACTCAAAATGAGCCAAGAACCGACCCCACAAGAGTTAGTTGAAGACAAACGACTCAATAAGCGTCTTAAAGATATGCCTATCGCCATTGTCGGCATGGCAAGTATCTTTGCTAATTCGCGTTACTTGAATAAGTTTTGGGACTTAATCAGTGAAAAAATTGATGCCATTACTGAAGTACCTAAGTCGCACTGGCGCCCTGAAGATTACTTCGATGCAGACAAAACAACCCCAGATAAAAGTTACTGTAAGCGCGGTGGTTTTATCCCTGACGTTGACTTTAACCCTATGGAGTTTGGCCTACCGCCAAATATCCTAGAGCTCACTGACACCTCACAATTATTATCATTGGTTATCGCCAAAGAGGTGCTTGCCGATGCGGGTGTAACACCTGAATATGACACCGATAAAATCGGTATTACGCTCGGCGTGGGCGGCGGTCAAAAAATCAATGCTAGCCTAACTGCGCGCCTACAATATCCTGTACTTAAAAAGGTATTTAAAAGTAGCGGCTTAAGTGATGCAGACAGCGATATGCTGATCAAGAAATTCCAAGACCAATATGTTCACTGGGAAGAAAACTCATTCCCGGGGTCTTTAGGTAATGTTATCGCTGGTCGTATTGCTAACCGCTTTGATTTAGGTGGCATGAACTGTGTGGTTGATGCAGCATGTGCAGGCTCACTAGCCGCTATGCGTATGGCATTAACAGAGCTGGTTGAAGGCCGCAGTGAAATGATGATCACCGGTGGTGTGTGTACTGATAACTCACCTTCTATGTATATGAGTTTCTCTAAAACGCCTGCATTTACCACTAACGAAACCATTCAACCATTTGATATCGATTCAAAAGGTATGATGATCGGTGAAGGTATCGGCATGGTGGCGCTGAAGCGTCTTGAAGATGCTGAACGTGATGGCGATAGAATCTACTCTGTTATTAAAGGTGTGGGCGCGTCATCAGATGGTAAATTTAAATCAATTTATGCGCCACGCCCAGAAGGCCAAGCAAAAGCATTAAAACGAGCTTATGATGATGCCGGTTTTGAGCCTCACACTGTTGGTTTAATTGAAGCACATGGTACAGGTACTGCTGCAGGTGACGTAGCTGAATTTAACGGTCTTAAGTCCGTTTTTGGCGAGTTTAATGACACTAAACAACACATTGCTTTAGGTTCAGTTAAGTCTCAAGTGGGTCACACTAAGTCAACAGCTGGCACGGCAGGAGTCATTAAAGCAGCCCTAGCCCTGCATCATAAAGTGCTGCCACCAACCATAAACGTGTCTAAGCCTAATCCCAAACTAAATGTTGAAGATTCGCCGTTTTTCTTAAATACCGAAACCCGTCCTTGGATGCCGCGCCCTGATGGCACCCCGCGTCGTGCTGGTATTAGCTCATTTGGTTTCGGCGGTACTAACTTCCATATGGTGCTTGAAGAATACACAGCAGAACATGCTCGTGATGCGAAATACCGTCAACGCCAAGTACCTCAAAGTGTGTTAATTAGCGCCGATAATAAAGCGGCACTTCAAACTGAAGTTAGCACGTTAATCGCTGCCATCGCTAAGCTAACTGATACTGACAACACCAGTATTGCTCAAGCTGAACTTACCCGCATTGCTAAGCAATATGCCGTTAGAACATTAGATGTAAACGCGCCACGTTTAGGCTTAGTTGCTGCGAATTTAGCAGAGCTAACGGCTCAATTACAATTGGCATTAAAACAGCTTGAAAGCCAAAACAGTGATGCTTGGCAATTGCCGTCTGGCACTAGCTACCGCTCTGCAGCATTGATAACTGCTGCTAAAGCTAGCAAGTCTGCTAATAGTCCAAAAGTCGCTGCGTTATTTGCAGGTCAAGGTTCTCAATACTTAAACATGGGTATTGAAGTCGCTTGTCATTTCCCAGAAATGCGTCAGCAGCTTAACAAGGCTGATAAAGTCTTCGCTAGCTTTAACAAAACGCCGCTTTCACAAGTCTTATTTCCAATCCCTGCATTTGAAAAAGCAGATAAAGAGGCTCAAGCAGCGTTACTGACGAGCACTGATAACGCCCAAAGCGCCATTGGTGTCGTCAGCATGAGTCAATACCAGTTATTCACTCAAGCAGGATTTGCTGCTGACATGTTTGCGGGTCACAGCTTTGGTGAGCTTTCTGCATTATGTGCAGCGGGTGTTATCTCTAATGATGACTACTACCAATTATCTTTTGCACGCGGCGAGTCAATGGCAGCATCTGCTGTTGATAAAGACGGTAATGCACTTGATAAAGGCACCATGTACGCCATTATCTTGCCAGCAAATGATGCTGACGCGGCCAATGCTGAAAATATCGCAAAATTAGAAAGCTGCATCAGTGATTTTGATGGCGTAAAAGTGGCTAACTACAACTCAGCGACTCAGCTTGTTATTGCAGGTCCTACTGAAAGTTGCGCAGCTGCGGCTAAAGCCATTAGCGCATTAGGCTTTAAAGCAATTGCACTGCCAGTATCTGGCGCCTTCCATACTCCGCTTGTGGGTCATGCACAAAAGCCATTTACTAAAGCGATCGATAAAGCCAAATTTAGCGCAAGTAAAGTGGCCTTGTTCTCAAATGCTAGCGGTGAGCAACACCCAACAGATGCTAAATCAATTAAAGCGGCATTCAAGCAACATATGCTGCAATCAGTGCGCTTTACTGATCAGCTAAATAATATGTATGACGCGGGTGCACGGGTATTTGTTGAATTTGGTCCTAAGAACATTCTGCAAAAACTGGTACAAGCCACCTTGGGCGATAAAGCTGAGTCAGTTTCTGTTGTCAGCATAAACCCGAATCCTAAAGGTAATAGTGATACCCAGCTTCGCATTGCTGCTATGCAACTTTGTGTATTGGGCGCACCCTTGACTGAAATTGATCCATACCAAGCTGACATTGCAGCGCCTGCTAAACCTAAAGGCATGAACGTCAAACTGAATGCATCGAACCATATTAGCGCGCCAACCCTTGCAAAAATGGAAAAATCATTGGCGACAGGCCAAGTAACATCACAAGTGGTTGAAACCATCGTTGAGAAGATTGTTGAAAAGCCAGTTGAGAAAATCGTAGAAAAGATTGTGGAAAAAGAAGTGATAAAAACTGAATATATTGAAGTGGCCTCAGCCAATGCCAACGCACCAGCTGTTAGCAATACAGTAACCACTGCGCCTGTAGCTGGCAATGCACTAGCGCAACCTGCTGCAGGAACTGGTAGCTTAGAAGCATTTTTCAATGCCCAGCAACAAGCTGCAAACTTACATCAGCAGTTCTTGGCTATTCCTCAACAATACGGTGATACCTTTACTCACCTGATGACAGAGCAAAGCAAAATGGTTGCGGCAGGACTCGCTATTCCAGAGAGCTTACAGCGCTCAATGGAGCTATTCCACCAGCATCAAGCACAAACACTACAAAGCCATACATTGTTCCTTGAGCAGCAAGCACAATCAAGCCAGTCTGCCCTTGCTATGCTAACAGGCACTTCGCTGCCAGTTCAGCCGCAGACAGTAGCAACAACAGCAGCTCCAGCAATGACTCAGGCTGTTGCAGCAACAGCGACAGCGACAGTTCAAACGCCAACTCAAGTACCTGCGCCTGTTGCAGCGCCAGTAGCAAAAGCTCCGGTAACACAATCACAGATAGCACAAGAGCCTGCAGCAAAAGTAACAGCCCCATTAGCACCAGCAAGAACCGTTACTGCAGAACCTATTTCAGCGTCAGCAGCTCCAGTGCAATTAATGCCTGCTGGTTTATCAGCAGAAACAGTCTTGAACACTATGTTAGAAGTGGTTGCTGAAAAAACTGGCTACCCCACTGAAATGCTAGAACTTGGCATGGATATGGAAGCGGATTTAGGTATCGATTCAATCAAGCGTGTTGAAATCTTAGGCACGGTACAAGATGAGCTACCTGGTTTACCAGAGCTTAGCCCAGAAGATTTAGCTGAGTGTCGTACCCTTGGCGAAATCGTAGCTTATATGAACAGCAAACTGCCCGCCGCGGGCGCTATGAACTCTGCGCCACCAGCAATTTCAGTAGCTCAAGCCGCACCAGTAGCTTCAGGTTTATCTGCTGAAACCGTATTGAATACCATGCTCGAAGTGGTTGCTGAAAAAACCGGTTACCCTACTGAAATGCTAGAACTTGGCATGGATATGGAAGCGGATTTAGGTATCGATTCAATCAAGCGTGTTGAAATCTTAGGCACGGTACAAGATGAGTTACCTAGTTTACCAGAGCTTAGCCCAGAAGATTTAGCTGAGTGTCGTACCCTTGGCGAAATCGTATCTTACATGAACAGCAAACTGCCCGCCGCGGGCGCTATGAACTCTAAGTTACCCGCTGAAGGCTCTAAGTTACCCGCTGAAGGCTCTAAGCTACCAGCGGAAGGAAACGTTACAGCTGCAGCTGCGCCAGTTGCTTCTGCTGTAGTTTCAGGTTTATCGGCTGAAACAGTATTGAATACCATGCTAGC
>NZ_JBFRKG010000037.1:49015-49329 GCF_041469325.1 Shewanella sp. 10N.286.51.B8 | reverse complement strand
ACCATGCTAGCAGTGGTTGCTGAAAAAACCGGTTACCCAACTGAAATGCTAGAACTTAGCATGGATATGGAAGCGGATTTAGGTATTGATTCAATCAAACGTGTTGAGATTTTAGGCACTGTACAGGATGAGCTACCAGGCTTACCTGAACTTAACCCTGAAGATTTAGCTGAGTGTCGTACTCTTGGCGAAATCGTATCTTACATGAACTCTAAACTGCCTGCCGCTGGAGCCGTTACAGCTTCAGTTGCGCCAGTTGCTTCTAATGTCGTTTCAGGTTTATCGGCTGAAACTGTATTGAATACCATGCTAGC
>NZ_JBFRKG010000037.1:0-48274 GCF_041469325.1 Shewanella sp. 10N.286.51.B8 | reverse complement strand
ACCATGCTAGCAGTGGTTGCCGAAAAAACCGGTTACCCAACAGAAATGCTAGAACTTAGCATGGATATGGAAGCAGACTTAGGCATCGACTCAATCAAACGTGTTGAGATTTTAGGCACAGTACAAGATGAACTACCGGGCTTACCTGAACTTAACCCAGAAGATCTAGCTGAGTGTCGTACCCTTGGCGAAATCGTTTCTTATATGAACAGCAAACTGCCAGCCGCAGGCGCTATGAGCTCTGAATCACCAGCGATTTCTGCCGCTGCTGTAGCTTCTGGTTTATCCGCTGAGACAGCCTTGAGCGCCCAACAAATTCAAAGCACTATGATGTCAGTTGTTGCAGAGAAGACTGGTTACCCAACAGAAATGCTAGAACTTAGCATGGATATGGAAGCAGACTTAGGCATCGACTCAATCAAACGTGTAGAAATTTTAGGGACTGTTCAAGATGAGCTACCAGGCTTACCTGAGCTTAACCCAGAAGATTTAGCTGAGTGCCGTACCCTTGGTGAAATCGTTTCTTATATGAACTCTAAGTTACCCGCTGAAGGCTCTAAACTGCCAGCCGTAGGAACTCATACACAAGCCGCTGATGGCTCTCATCCTGCAACAACTGTCGCTTCTGGTTTAAGTGCTGAACAAGTACAAAGCACCATGATGTCAGTGGTTGCTGACAAAACTGGTTACCCAACTGAAATGCTAGAACTTAGCATGGACATGGAAGCAGATCTGGGTATCGATTCTATCAAGCGCGTAGAGATTCTTGGTACGGTACAAGACGAGCTACCAGGCTTACCAGAGCTTAACCCAGAAGATTTAGCTGAGTGTCGCACGCTTGGTGAAATCGTTAGCTACATGAACTCTAAGCTACCCGCTGAAGGCTCTAAGCTATCAGCCGCAGGCGCTATGAACTCTACTGCAGCTACAAACTCTGCCCCACAAGTTGCAGCGACAACAGCATCTGAATTAGCAACAGACTTACCTCCACATCAGGAAGTCGCGCTAAAAAAGCTACCAGCGGCGGATAAGTTAGTTGATGGTTTTTCTAAAGAAGCGTGTATCGTCATCAATGATGATGGTCATAACGCAGGCGTTCTCGCAGAAAAACTCACCGCAACAGGCCTAACCGTCGCCGTTATTCGTAGTCCAGAATCAGTCACTAGCGCACAATCACCGCTAAGCAGTGATATCAAAAGTTACAACCTAACGGCTGTAAATGATGACGCGATTAATGATGTCATTGCACAAATCAGTAAAGCCCATAAAGTGGCTGGTTTTGTTCACCTACAACCACAACTTGCCACTGCGAACAATGTCATGCAGCTAAGTGATGCAGGTTTTGTTGCTGTTGAACAAGCTTTTTTAATGGCTAAGCACCTGCAGAAAAGCTTTACCGAATTAGCAAAAACTGAACGTGTAAGCTTTATGACGGTTAGTCGTATTGATGGTGGTTTTGGTTACTTAAACAGTAATGAACTTGCCACTGCTGAGTTAAATCAAGCAGCGCTTTCAGGTCTAAGCAAAACCCTTAGCCATGAATGGCCAACAGTGTTTTGTCGAGCATTAGATATCGCCCCAAGCTTTGAAGCTGTGGACCTTGCTGATGCCGTTATTGCTGAGTTATTTGATGTTAATGCTGCCAATCAGATTGTTGAGGTAGGTATTAGTAGCGAAGGCCGTCATACATTAACAGCGACCACAACCGCAAAAACGCGCTATCAAACTACTACCCTTGATAGTAATGATACTGTGTTAGTCACAGGCGGTGCTAAGGGGGTTACATTTGAATGTGCGCTTACACTTGCTAAACAGACAAAGTCTCACTTTATCCTTGCAGGCCGTAGCCAACACCTTGGGGCAAACTTGCCAACATGGGCGCAAGGCAAACAAGCTAAAGAATTAAAAGCGGCTGCAATTGGTTTTATTCAATCTCAAGGTAACAAGCCAACGCCAAAACAAATTGACGCGTTAGTATGGCCAATTACCAGTAGTTTAGAAATTGACCGCGCCTTAGCAGCATTCACAGAAGTGGGCGCAAGTGCTGAATATATCAGTATGGATGTCAGCTCAGATGATGCCATTAAGCAATCGCTTTCAGCTTTCAAATCAATTACCGGCATCATTCATGGCGCAGGTGTATTGGCTGATAAGCATATCCAAGACAAAACCTTAGCTGAATTAGGTCGTGTATACGGCACTAAAGTCACCGGCTTTGCAGGTATCATTAATGCCATTGATGCCAGTAAATTAAAGCTGGTTGCTATGTTTTCATCTGCTGCTGGTTTCTACGGCAACACCGGACAAAGTGACTATTCAATGTCCAATGAGATCCTCAATAAAACCGCATTACAACTTGCCAATAACTATCCGCAAGCCAAAGTAATGAGCTTTAACTGGGGCCCTTGGGATGGCGGAATGGTCAGCTCAGCATTGAAGAAGATGTTTGTTGAACGTGGCGTTTACGTTATTCCGTTAGATAAAGGCGCAAACTTATTTGCCCACAGTCTGTTATCTGAAACCGGTGTTCAAATGCTGATTGGTTCGAGCATGCAAGGTTCAGATTCTTCAGCACAAGCAACTGGTTCAGCTGTAAAAAAGCTTAATGCGGACTCTGCGCTAAATGCTGAGAGTTCGCTGACATTATCTTTTTTAAATACTGTATCTAACAGTGCAACTGCAGCAGATAAGCCTCGCAGCTTATCTGTTGTAAGAGTACTTAATCCGGTTGCAATGCCCTTCATTGAAGATCATTGCATCGCGGGTAATCCAGTACTGCCGACAGTGTGCGCCATACAATGGATGCGTGAAACAGCGCAAAAGCTATGTGGTTTACCTGTAAGCACCAAAGATTATAAGTTACTTAAAGGAATTATTTTTGAGTCGGCCCAGCCACAAGAGTTAACTCTGCAGTTAACTGAAACCGCTGAAGGCTTAAAAGCATTGATTTCTAGCCGGGTACTTGACGGTAACAGTGATGCTAACGCGTTATTAAGACCGCAATACCAAGCGAACTTAATCGTCAACAGTGCATTACTTAATGAAGTTGCCACTACAGCAACCGATAAAATGGCTCACTTAGCGTCAATCATTGATAAGGTTAAAAACAACAAGGCCATTAGTACTGACAGTGAACTTTATTCAAACGGCAGCTTATTTCATGGCCCACGTTTACAAGGGATCAAGCAAGTATTGGTTGCAAATGATAGCCAGCTTATTTGTAAAGTGACCTTACCAGAAATTGAACAAACTGATTGTTTAGGTTTTGAAGCGCAACTTGAAATCGGTGGTAGTCAGGCATTTGCAGAAGATCTACTGCTACAAGCAATGCTAGTGTGGGCGCGAAAAAAGCATGACGCAGCAAGTTTGCCATCAACCATTGGTGAGCTAACCACTTATGCGCCATTTGCATCAAATGACCAAGGTTATTTAGTGCTTAATGTCGTAAAAAGTACTAGTCGCTCTTTGACTGCTGACATTGCGCTTTACCATGAAGATGGTCGCTTAAGTTGCACCATGACAGCGGCAAAAACAACCATTAGCAAAAGCTTGAATGAGGCTTTTTTAGCCCCGGCTAAAGCACTTGCTGATTTGCAGGAGTCGGTGTGAGCAATCAATCAACTTCTGTGATGTCAAAGCCTGAGCCAACAAAAGTTGCATCAGTAAAAAGCATGCGCATCGCCTTAAAACTGATTGCCAATGATGCTGCATCATTGGCGCAAGCTGCTAATGGAGCTAATGGTTCCTTGCATGCAAATAACAATGCATTTGCTGCTATCAAACCTTGTTCATTGGCTGAAACATTAGGCGCGACAGCCATCCAGCTTGAAATTGATGTGTCGTCATTAGATGGCACATCAACTACCGCCACAAACTTAAACATGAGTTTTCGCGACTATTTAGCTCAAGCGATTGAACGTATTGAGCAACAACAAACGGTATTGCTAAGCCATCCAGCTTTGCCATATAGCTTGTTAATGATGCCAGCCATTGTTGCAGCAAAACATCGGTGTCATCCCCATGCCTATTTAACCGGTATGGGCGAAGGCCACGAGTTAGCAGATGCCGTGCAACAAGCATTAACGCAAGCCAAACGGGCTCATGTTAGTCCAACCCAAATCGATGCGACTCATTGCACTAGCTATAAAGATAAGTTTTTTGAACTGATTCAGTTGATTGGCCACCTTGCGACTCGTAGCTTACCGACTGAAAACAACAGTGAGAATAACAGTAAGGGTAAACAGTATTGGTTTAGTGAGATGCACCAAAGCCGTGTGGCCAGTTTCAATTTTATTGAAGCCGAGCTACAACACGCGGTGGTATTCGTTCAGGGAACTGAACTTGCTCAGGCAAGCTCATTACTGGATAACACTAGGTTGTTTTTCCCAATATCTGCCAACACTGTCTCAGGTATACAGCAGCAGCTAACCCAGTTACAAAGCCAGTTAAACGCTATTTCTAGTTCTAGCGCCAGTACAGCAACCAATGTGAACCACAGCACGCTGTTAGCATTGATGTTGAACAATCTACACGCGTTTGATCACCAAGCAGCTAAAGCTGCGGTGATCATGGCCAATTCAATTGAAAGTGCATGCACCGAAATTGACGCCATGTTGGCGATGCTTAGCTCATCAACATCTGAGGCAGCTGCAAACGCTTCATCGGACATTGAATACAAGACCCCATCTGGTAGTTGTTTGATGCTTACGGCCAATGAGCCATTGGGCACGAATGGTCTTTGTTTCGTCTACCCGGGTGTCGGCACCGTATACCCACAGATGTTCAGTCAACTGCCGCGCTTCTTCCCTGATTTATATGCTCAGTTAGAACGAGATGGTGATGTAAAAGCCATGCTGCAAGCAGATAGCATTTATGCTGACAACGCTAAAGTCACTGATATGAGTTTGGGTGAGCTTGCAATTGCAGGTGTTGGTGCAAGTTATATCTTAACCAAAGTGCTTAGCGAATTTTTTAATGTAAAACCTAACTTTGCCATGGGTTACTCCATGGGCGAAGCGGCGATGTGGGCAAGTCTTGGTATTTGGAAGCATCCCCACAGTATGATTGAGGCAACTCAAACCAGTTCTATTTTCACTACCGATATTTCAGGTCGTTTAGATTGTGTGCGCAAGGCATGGCAGTTGAACCAAGCTGACGATATTGTGTGGAATAGTTTTGTTGTTAGAGCAACCCCAGCCGATATTGAAGCGGTTTTAACCCAATATCCTCGTTGTTACCTCGCTATCATTCAAGGTGATACTTGCGTGCTGGCAGGATGTGAAGCCAGTTGTAAAGCGCTGCTAAAACAAATCGGCAAACGCGGCATTGCAGCAAATCGCGTGACCGCAATGCATACTGCGCCAGCCATGCTAATTCATCGCGAAGTGGCTCAATTCTATCAACAAGCGCTTCACCACAATGAGCAGCTTGAACAAACTGCACAGATAAAATTTATCAGCGCAGCAAGTTCACAACCGATTAATGTCAGCAGCCTTGATATTGCAACCTCAATCGCTGACACCTTTTGTCAGCCGCTTAACTTTACTGAGTTGGTTAACAACGCACGTAAATTAGGCGCGAAACTTTTTGTTGAAATCGGCGCCGATCGCCAAACAACCACCTTGATTGATAAAATTGCTCGCACAAGTCCTACAGTTTCAGAGCCTTGCCAAGCCATTGCCGTCAATGCCAAAGGTGGAGACGATCAAACTGCGCTGCTTAAATGTATTGCCCAGCTTATCAGCCACAAAGCACCTGTTTCGCTGACCTGCCTTACACAAGGGTTAGCGAATTTGTTGGCTAGCACACTTAAGTTTGAAGTGAACAATATTCAAGCGGATGCTACTTTAGCCCCACAATTAGAAGGAGAACAATCTTGAGTTCTCAATCGAATATGAAAAATATTGCCTCTAGCGATGCTAATAAAAATAACGCTGGCAGCGTCCCTAAAATCGCAGTCGTCGGCTTAGCCACCCAATATCCTGACGCTGACACGCCGGTTAAATTTTGGCAAAACCTGCTGGATAAAAAAGATTCTCGTAGCACCATTAGCAGTCAAAAACTGAACGCTAATCCGGCCGATTATCAGGGTGTACAAGGTGAGTCAGACCGTTTTTATTGCGACAAAGGCGGCTACATTCAAAACTTCAGTTTCAATGCTGAAGGATACCGCATTCCAGCGCAGCAATTTAGCGGCTTAGACGACAGCTTTTTATGGGCTACCGATACTGCCCGTAAAGCACTGGTTGATGCCGGCGTAGATATTAATAACGCTGAGCACAATCTAACGCTTAATCGCACCGGTATTGTCATGGGAACCTTGTCGTTCCCAACCGCAAAATCAAATGAATTATTTGTACCGCTATATCACAGCGCAGTTGAAAAAGCCTTGCAGCATAAATTGCAGCAACCCAACTTCAATTTACAATCATTTGATAGTGAAGGCTTTAATCAACAACCAATCCCAGCATCACTGTCAAATGGTGCCATTGCCCATAACGCGTCCAAACTGGTTGCTGATGCACTGGGTTTAGGCGCGGCGCAATTAAGCCTTGATGCAGCCTGTGCTAGTTCAGTTTACTCGTTGAAACTTGCCTGTGATTACTTACATACTGGTAAAGCTGACATGATGTTAGCGGGCGCTGTATCAGGTGCTGACCCATTCTTTATTAATATGGGTTTTTCCATATTCCACGCTTACCCAGATCATGGTATTTCAGCGCCTTTTGATAGTAATTCAAAAGGTCTGTTTGCTGGTGAAGGTGCTGGCGTATTAGTACTAAAACGCCTTGAAGATGCAGAGCGTGATGGTGACCATATATACGCTTTAGTGAGCGGTATTGGATTATCTAATGACGGTAAAGGTCAATTTGTACTAAGCCCAAATAGCGACGGCCAGGTAAAAGCCTTTGAACGTGCTTATGCTGATGCAGCGATGCATGATGAAAGCTTTGGCCCTGCCAATATTGAAGTGATTGAGTGCCATGCAACAGGAACCCCACTAGGTGATAAAGTTGAACTGACCTCAATGGAGCGCTTCTTTGAAGATAAGCTTAATGGCACTAATACGCCGTTAATTGGTTCGGCTAAATCAAATCTAGGTCACTTATTAACGGCTGCCGGTATGCCAGGGATCATGAAAATGATTTTTGCCATGCGCCAAGGCGTGTTACCACCGAGTATCAATGTCAGCGCCCCCATCAATTCACCAAACAGTACTTTTGGTAACACTAACTTGCCAAGTGATGTACTGCCTTGGCCTGATAAGGCAGGGAATAATGCTCGCCATGCGGGAGTCTCGGTATTTGGATTTGGTGGTTGTAACGCGCATTTATTAATTGAGTCTTATCAAGGTAAAGCTCAAACGATTGATTCGAAGACTAATGCTTCTACGACTCAAGCTTCTACAATCAATGCCCAAGCGCCAATGCACATTACCGGTATGGCGGCTCATTTCGGGCCACTATCAAGTATTAATGCCTTTGCTAAAGCGATTGATGCTAAACAATCGGCATTTACAGCCCTGCCTGAACAACGTTGGAAAGGCTTAGATAAACACCCAGAATTATTATCACAGTTTGGTATTAACCTTGAAGGTGAAGCGGCGCCAAAAGGTGCGTACATCAATCAGTTTGATTTTGACTTCTTGCGCTTCAAAGTGCCGCCAAATGAAGATGACCGCTTAATCTCGCAACAACTGCTATTAATGAAAGTCGCAGATGAAGCCATTCATGACGCCAAGCTTGAATCAGGCAGTAAGGTTGCAGTGCTTGTCGCCATGGAAACAGAGCTTGAATTACATCAATTCCGTGGCCGTGTTAACTTGCATACGCAAATAGCGGCAAGTCTTAAAGCTCATGGCGTTAACTTGTCAGAGTCTGAATACCAAGCCCTTGAAACCATTGCGATGGATAGCGTGTTAGATGCGGCGAAGTTAAATCAATATACCAGTTTCATTGGTAATATTATGGCATCGCGCATCTCATCACTTTGGGACTTCAATGGCCCTGCTTTCACGATTTCTGCCGGTGAGCAATCGGTTAACCGCTGTATTGATGTGGCGCAAAATCTACTGGCGATGGAATCTCGCCAAGAGCCTTTGGATGCAGTGATTATTGCTGCAGTAGACTTATCAGGTAGCATTGAGAATATCGTCCTAAAGACAGCCTCGCTTGCTCAAGCTAGTGCCAGTAAGCAGAACTTATCAATTGGTGAAGGTGCTGGCGCAATCGTATTACAAGCCGCTACAGCAAATGCTTCCAATGTGGACTTGATCCATCAAGCCCTAGGCGCGCTTTCTGATCAAGATATGACTGATTCAGATATAAATGCATCTGGCTTTGCTGGCAGTTACGGCACCATTGAAAGCCTTGAATTTGGTTATAGTGAACAAATCGGCTCAATCGCTGATACCTTGCTGACTCAAACTGGATTAAGTAGTACGGATATTAAATTAGTAGAATTAAACCAAGCACCTGCTTGTTTAAACACGTCAAGCATCAAGGCTTCGCAAGCCTTATCGCAGTTGTTTAGCCAGTCCCTAAGCACTACTGCTCAATCTTGTATTGGCCATACCTTTGCTGCATCTGGAATCGCCAGTTTATTACATGGTTTGTTAGCACTGCCTAAGTCTTTTGCTCTCAATAACGCAGCAGAGCCTCAACATGCAATCATAGCCACATTGAGTGAAAACCAATGTTCACAGCTATTGCTGAGTCAAACTTCACAGCAACAAGGTGCGAGTCAGCAGCGTTTAGACATCGATATCCAGCAGCAAACAGCCAAGAAGCTCAGCTTAGTTAAGCAAGTTAGCCTTGGTGGCCGCGATATTTACCAACATATTGTCGATGCGCCACTGGCTGAGATTAATAGCATCCGAGCTAAAACAGCCCAAATAAAACCCTTAGCGTCTGCTGCTGTCACAGCAATGACGAGCCGAGGACATTTTGAAGCACCTCAAATGAGTGAGCAGCAAAATACTTCAACGACTAAACAAGCGATGGTGAATTCACCATCAACAATAATAGAGTCCCCTATGCCGTTTTCAGATCGTTCTACCCAGTTCAGTCCTGCTAAACAGGAACCTGCATCTTCAGTGCAAACACCTTCGCTTGCACAAGCTCAAGCACAAGTTCCGCCAGCACATCTAACGGCTTTTGAACAAAACCAGTGGTTAGCACATCAAGCGCAACTGGCATTCTTAAAAAGCCGTAATGAAGGTTTGAAAGTGGCTGATGCACTGATGAAGCAGCAACTTGCGCAGGCCAATGGTCAGTCGTACGCTTTACCAGTACAAAGCGCCCCGACTCAAGCAGTAAACGTGCTAGCTCAGCCAGTTGCAGTCGCAGTCGCGCCGACACTGCGCCCAAATCATGCCAGTGTGCCACCTTATATCGCGCCTATCCCTGCGGATAAGCCATGTATCTGGAATTATGCTGATTTAGTTGAATACGCTGAAGGCGACATCGCCAAGGTATTTGGTCCTGATTACGCTGTTATTGATAACTACTCACGCCGCGTACGCCTGCCTACCACTGATTACTTATTGGTCTCGCGCGTCACTAAATTAGATGCCACCATGAACCAATATAAGCCATGTTCAATGACCACTGAATATGATATCCCAGTTGATGCGCCCTATTTAGTTGATGGCCAAATACCTTGGGCTGTCGCGGTTGAATCAGGTCAATGTGACTTAATGCTGATCAGTTACTTGGGTATTGATTTTGAAAACAAAGGTGAGCGCGTTTATCGTTTACTTGATTGTACGCTGACCTTTTTAGAAGACTTACCTCGCGGTGGCGACACACTGCGTTATGACATTAAGATTAATAATTTCGCTAAAAATGGCGACACCTTATTATTCTTCTTCTCTTACGAGTGTTTTGTTGGCGATAAGATGATCCTGAAAATGGATGGTGGTTGTGCTGGATTCTTCACTGACCAAGAACTTGATGATGGTAAAGGCGTCATTCGCACCGAAGATGAAATTAAACTGCGTGAAGATGCGTTTAACAACCCGAATAAGCCACGTTTTGAGCCATTATTGCATTGCGCTCAAACCCAGTTTGATTATGGTCAAATCCATAACTTACTGCACGCTGACATCGGCGGTTGTTTTGCGGGTGAGCATCAAAACCATCAACTTGCTTCAGGTAAGCAAGATTCATTATGCTTCGCCTCTGAAAAATTCTTAATGATTGAGCAAGTTGGCAATCTGGATGTTCATGGCGGCGCATGGGGCTTAGGCTTCATTGAAGGTCATAAAACACTGGCACCTGATCACTGGTATTTCCCGTGTCACTTTAAGGGCGACCAAGTCATGGCTGGCTCACTAATGGCTGAAGGTTGTGGTCAATTACTGCAGTTCTTCATGCTGCATATTGGTATGCACACCTTAGTTGAAAATGGTCGTTTCCAGCCACTTGAAAATGCCTCGCAAAAAGTGCGTTGTCGTGGTCAAGTTCTGCCACAACACGGTGAACTGACTTACCGCATGGAAGTGACTGAGATTGGTATTCACCCTCGCCCATATGCCAAAGCCAATATTGATATTTTGCTTAACGGTAAAGCTGTGGTTGATTTCCAAAATCTGGGTGTGATGCTTAAAGAAGAGAGCGAGTGCGCGCGATATATTAACGATACTGTTATTAACGACACTGCGACTGTTTCGAGTACTGAGACGAGTAAAGCTAGCGGCCAAGCATCAAAAAATGCACCGTTAATGTCACAAATACCTGACCTATCTGCAGCAACCAATAAAGGCGTTATTCCGCTGCAACATGTTGAAGCGCCGCTTATTCCTGATTACCCAAACCGCAGCCCTGATACGCTACCATTTACGCCATACCACATGTTCGAATTTGCAACCGGCAACATTGAAAACTGTTTTGGCCCAGACTTCAGCATTTACCGCGGCTTTATACCACCACGTACCCCATGTGGCGATTTGCAGCTCACTACGCGAGTGGTCGATATTCAAGGTAAACGTGGCGAACTTAAAAAGCCGTCATCGTGTATCGCTGAATACGAAGTGCCTGCAGACGCTTGGTACTTTACAAAAAACAGCCACGCTTCAGTGATGCCTTACTCGGTATTAATGGAAATTTCTCTGCAACCTAACGGCTTTATCTCAGGCTATATGGGCACCACACTAGGTTTCCCGGGCCAAGAGTTATTCTTCCGTAACCTAGATGGTAGCGGTGAGCTATTACGTGATGTTGATTTACGCGGTAAAACTATCGTCAATGACTCAAAGTTATTATCCACCGTGATTGCAGGTAGTAACATCATTCAAAGCTTTACCTTTGAATTAAGTGTTGATGGCGAGCCATTTTATAAAGGCAGCGCAGTATTTGGTTACTTTAAAGGCGACGCCCTTAAAAACCAATTAGGGATTGATAACGGCCGTATTACTCATCCTTGGCATATTGATAATAATGTCGCCGCTGATATTACTGTCGATTTACTCGATAAGCAGTCGCGGGTATTCCACGCCCCTGCTAACCAGCCACATTATCGCTTAGCTGGCGGTCAGCTTAACTTTATCGACAAAGCTGAAATCGTTGATAAAGGCGGTAAAAATGGTCTAGGTTACCTATCGGGTTCACGCACCATTGACCCAAGCGATTGGTTCTTCCAGTTCCATTTTCATCAAGATCCGGTTATGCCTGGCTCATTAGGCGTTGAAGCTATTATCGAGTTAATGCAAACTTACGCCATCAGTAAAGACTTAGGTAAAGGCTTTACCAATCCGAAGTTTGGCCAGATTTTATCTGACATAAAGTGGAAGTATCGCGGTCAAATTAACCCGCTGAACAAGCAAATGTCATTAGACGTGCATATCAGCGCCGTGAAAGATGAAAACGGCAAGCGCATCATTATTGGTGACGCAAACTTAAGCAAAGATGGCTTAAGAATTTACGAAGTAAAAGATATCGCAATCTGTATCGAAGAGGCATAAGGATTAATAATGACAATTAGCACTCAAAACGAAAAGCTATCTCCATGGCCTTGGCAAGTTGCCCCAAGTGATGCCAGCTTTGACCCTGCCGCTATCGGTAATAAATTAAAAGAGCTTTCCCAAGCTTGTTACTTGGTGAGCCATCCTGAAAAAGGCTTAGGGGTTTCTCAAAAAGCCCAAGTGGTCACAGAAAGCATTAGCAGCGGCCAAGACTTACCTGTCAGCGCTTTTGCACCCGCACTTGGCACCCAGAGCTTAGGCGATAGTAACTTCCGCCGTGTACACGGGGTTAAATACGCATACTATGCTGGCGCAATGGCTAATGGTATATCATCTGAAGAATTAGTTATCGCCCTCGGTCAAGCGGGCATCTTATGTTCGTTTGGCGCTGCGGGCTTAATTCCTTCACGGGTAGAGCAAGCCATTAACCGCATTCAAGCGGCGCTGCCAAACGGCCCATACATGTTTAACTTAATTCACAGCCCAAGCGAGCCAGCCCTTGAGCGTGGTAGCGTTGAGTTATTTTTAAAACATAAAGTACGCACCGTTGAAGCATCGGCTTTCTTAGGCTTAACACCGCAAATTGTTTACTACCGCGCGGCAGGTTTAAGCCGTGATGCTAGCGGCAATGTGGTTGTTGCTAACAAAGTTATCGCCAAAGTGAGCCGCACCGAAGTCGCGATTAAGTTCATGCAACCTGCGCCAGTTAAAATACTGCAAAAATTGGTTGATGAAGGCTTAATCACCCCCGAGCAAATGGAGCTAGCTCAGCTTGTTCCTATGGCTGATGATATTACTGCAGAAGCTGACTCTGGCGGTCATACCGATAACCGACCTTTAGTGACGTTACTGCCGACTATCTTGGCCTTAAAAGACAAGGTACAAGCTGAATACAACTACAACCCGCCTATTCGTGTCGGTTGTGGTGGCGGCGTGGGTACCCCTGATGCCGCGCTGGCGACCTTCAATATGGGCGCAGCTTATATTGTTACCGGCTCTATCAACCAAGCGTGTGTTGAAGCAGGCGCCAGTGAACATACTCGTAAACTGCTTGCCACCACTGAAATGGCTGACGTGACCATGGCACCCGCTGCGGACATGTTCGAAATGGGCGTGAAACTGCAAGTGGTTAAACGCGGCACGTTATTCCCGATGCGCGCGAACAAGCTTTATGAGATTTATAGCCGTTATGAGTCAATTGAAGCGATTCCAGCAGAGGAGCGTGAAAAACTTGAAAAACAAGTATTCCGTTCAAGCCTTGATGAGATTTGGGCAGGAACAGTGGCGCATTTTAACGAACGCGATCCTAAGCAAATCGAACGCGCACAAGGTAATCCAAAACGTAAAATGGCGCTTATTTTCCGTTGGTACCTTGGCCTTTCAAGTCGCTGGTCGAATTCAGGTGAAGTTGGCCGTGAAATGGATTACCAAATTTGGGCAGGTCCAGCACTTGGCGCGTTCAATGAATGGGCAAAAGGCAGCTATTTAGATGATTATACCCAGCGAAATGCGGTAGACTTAGCAAAACACTTGATGCACGGCGCAGCTTATCAAGCACGTATTAATCTACTGACCGCCCAAGGCGTAGCAATACCAGTAGCATTACAACGTTGGAGCCCGCTTGATCAGGTCAAGTGATTAAGTGCTGTAATCAAGCTAAGACAATTTTCATATAGGTAGCGGTAATGAGCGAAACACAAAAACTGGATTTTTCAGCGGTAAATGGCACCACACAAGAGTCATTTAACCAACAAAAGAACTTGATAAAGCGCATGCTGAAAGGCAACAGCGCAGAATGCAGTGAATGTAAAAAACCGCTCACGCTGCAATTGCCGCCTAATACTAAAAAGGCGAAGCCGACAGACAAAGCACCAGGAATATATTGTGCCAAAGGTTGTACTGATATAGAACTGGATATGGAAGCAGTGGCGTTGTTGAAATAACCTTTAGTTATTTCGGGTTTAAAGCTAAAAAGAAAAGGCATCGAAAGATGCCTTTTTTGTTGGTTTTTTTAGGTTTTAACATCTGGCTGGAGTTGGGGATTGCATTTAAGCCCCAATTACCTGCCGTAGGGGCAGTATAAGATACAAATATCACGATCACATGGATGTGAAAGGTCAACCTTTCGTGTAAGCACAGCTGTGACATTTGTGTATTCATATCCATCAAATGACGAATCTAAGGCTGTAGTCCATTCGCTTATAATAATTAACTTTATTAAAAGCCATGATTTGAAGTAACTGATAATTGTCAAAAACGCACAATTATCCTTGTTGTTTAAATTAATGTTTTAAAAATTCAATGTGATTTAAGTACAGTATTCAACACTATTTTATGTTGCTGTGGGTGTACTTTATTAATAAAAAAAATAGATTCGCAAGCGTGACAACATAGCTTATCCCACTCTTTATACTTAAAGTTTCTTTCCCAAAAAGTACGATGAATCTTATAAAAAACGGTTTCTTCTTTACAGCATGGACATAACTTTGAGTAATTCATCATGTTTACCTAAGGTTTAAAAGTATGTAGCCACCTCCTTGTTCTCAAAGTACTTTCACCATGGGGTGTCGCAGTTATTATCTTCTAGGCTCACATACATTATTTAGCTTGCTACAGCTATAAGCCGTAACCTACAGCCTTAAAAATAAGCTAATTCAGCTTACAAGTGGTAAATTTAAATGATTAAGTTGAATTTCAATACTAAAGTTTTAGCCATTGAATTACTGAGCACAATAACTAATTAGAAATAAAAGCATATTCAACTTATCTCAGGACGGGACAGTTAACTTAAAAAAAAGCCTGCAAATTACTGCAGGCTTTTTTAATAACAACTAAAAATTAAAAAAAGCTTTTATGCTTTAGCAAACTTATAGGTGCGGTAACCGCCGATAAGGTTTCGGGCTTTAAAGCCGTTATTCACCAGCTGACGATAAGCGACGTTACCGCGCAGGCCTACTTGACAATAAATGACGATTTCTTTGTCTTTTGGTAATTCGCTCATGCGTTGACGCAGTTGATCTACAGGGATATTAATCGCGCCAGCGATACAGCCACCCGCTTCAAGCTCGCCTGGGTTACGGACATCTAACAAGAGTTGATCTGCCGATAAATCATCCATTTCTTCAAAATGTATCGCGCTTGCATCACCTTTGATAAGGTTATTGGCTACAAATGCCGCTTGGTTGATGACATCTTTAGCGCTGCCATAAGGCGGTGCATAGGTCAGTTCAAGGTCTTGTAGCTGTTCAACTGTCATACCGGCACGTTGGGCAACCGCCATCACATCAATACGTTTATCGACCCCATCTTTGCCCACTGCTTGAGCGCCAAAAATCTTGCCTGTTTTAGGGTCAAATAGCATTTTAAACGAGACAATTTCTGCGCCTGGGTAGTAGCTTGCATGGCTTGCGGTATGCACATACACTTTTTGGTATTCAACGCCATCACGCTTTAATTGCTTTTCATTTTGACCTGTTGAAGCAACTGCAAGGTCAAAAATCTTACAAATTGCGGTGCCTTGTGTACCCTTATAGGTTTCATTGCGGCCAAGCATATTATCTGCTGCCATACGCCCTTGGCGGTTAGCTGGCCCTGCTAGCGGCACTAAGGTTTGCTTACCAGTCACAAAGTCTTTGTCTTCTACTGCATCACCAACGGCATAAATATCTGGATCACTGGTTTGCATGTTTTCATTGGTATAAATACCGCCTAAATCGCCAATTTTTAAACCCGCTTCTTTAGCAAGTTTGGTTTCAGGTCGAACACCAATGGCCATAATAAGAATATCAGTCTCTAAGGACTCACCATTATTAAGGCTAAGGCTTAACTTACCTTGCTTGTGTTGGTGGGCTTCATTTTCGCCCGACTCAATACTTAAGATATGATCGCAAGGAGTAAACTCAACAGCTTCAAGTGCTACTCCAAGTTTTAAATCCACACCTTGCTGGCGAATTTCAGCATGAGCAAATCCTGCCATTTCACGATCAACAGGAGTCATCACCTGCTCGGCCATTTCAATTAAAGTGGTTTTTATCCCTAGTTGATGAAACGCTTCCATCATTTCTAACCCAATAAAGCCACCGCCAACCACTGTTGCGTGCTCGGGTTTATTGGTTTTGATGGTATTAAGAATGCGATCCATATCTGGGATATTGCGTAACGAGTGCGTCAGCGGATTATCAATGCCAGCAATAGGCGGAACAATGGGGCCAGCACCTGGGCTAAGTAACAGCTTGTCATAAGTTTCAGTGTATTCATTGCCACTGATCAAATCTTTTACCGTGACCGACTTAGTTACGCTATTGATTGCAGTTACTTCATTCATGACGCGAACATCAACGTTAAAGCGTGCCAAGAAACTTTCTGGCGTTTGTAGCAATAGCTTGCTTCTATCTTTGATGTCACCACCAATATGGTAAGGCAAACCACAGTTGGCGAACGATACGAACTCGCCTCGTTCAAACATGATGATTTCAGCATCTTCACTAAGACGACGAGCACGCGCTGCAGCTGATCCGCCACCCGCTACACCACCGATAATTAAAATTTTTGACATGACTCTCTCCCGTTACAACCGATTGCTGAACTGAAATAACTGTAATGGCAACTTAGTGTTTTGCGACGATGTCGTCTGCCATACTTTTTATTCATCGTTCTATATAGTCCACATATTGAATAAAACACATTATCCATAAGTTTTTTCTAATGCACAACTAGTTAAACAAAATTTCATAAGATTAGATTTTATTAATATACCCGCTCTTGTATACTGCCCTAAAACCTTGCTTTAACAATGGCTTGTGTGAAATTAATGCTGCGTGATAGCGTTAATTGTTACCACACTGACAATTAGGTGTTACAGCCGTTAAATTATATTGGAGTGTTGAATGACAGAATTCACCCCTTGGAGTGCCTTATTTGGCGGAATGCTATTAGGCCTTTCGGTAACCATGCTCATGCTATTGAGTGGCAAAACAGCCGGGATCAGTGGCATTTTAGGCGGCATTTTTGGCGCTAACAACAAAGACAGAGCATGGCGAGTGGCTTTTGTTATCGCCATGGCTGCCAGTTTATTGTTTGACCCTTTAATGGGCCTTCACACTGCCGCTTTACCTGACTATTCATTAACTTGGTTATTGGTTGGCGGGTTAGCTGTCGGTATTGGTACCCAACTCGCTAATGGCTGCACTAGCGGCCATGGTATTTGCGGCATAGGTCGCCTATCAATGCGCTCAATGATTGCCACTGTGATATTTATGTTAAGTGCGGCGTTAGTGGTGTGGTTGTCTGGAGGTGTGCATGTTTAAGGTCTTAGTAGGGTTAATCACCGGGCTGTTATTTGGCTTAGGTATGAATATTTCGCAAATGGTAAACCCTTACAAGGTGCTTAATTTTTTGGATGTCACCGGCAATTGGGATGGCAGCTTAGCGTTTGTTATTGGTGGCGCACTATTGGTATTTTTGCCAAGTTATCATTTTTTAATCAAACCCCGTACTCATGCCGTTAATGGCGATGAAATGCCAACGACGCCACAGGGGCTTACACCTAAGTTAATTATTGGCTCAGTTATTTTTGGTCTTGGCTGGGGAATGGTAGGCATTTGCCCAGGACCTGCGGTGGCAAGTTTGTTACGCGGTGAGTCGGCGATTTACTGGTTCATGGCCAGTATGCTGCTTGGCTACTACGGGAGTAAAAAGATCTCTTGGCCAATGAAAAGCTAGTCCCCTTAAGAAACGCAGTAGGACCTTGCGCGATTAAGCTCAAGTGAGCGCTTAGCATTTTGCAGCACCAAAATATCTATCCCTTTTTGAAAAATGCCAGCGATATAATCGCTGGCATTTTTTTATCGCTTAAAGCTAACTGACTGAAGCATCTGGCAGCTTTTTCATATAAGCCATAACCACTAACCCTAGCCCCAATAGCACAAATGGCACGCTAAGCATTTGCCCTACGCTCATACTCCAATCTTGGGCAAAGTCAGCCTGTCTTACTTTTACAAATTCAATTAAATAACGTGAGCCATAAACCAACGCTAGAAATAGCCCTAATAATGCCCCTTGTTTTTGTTTCATCTCAGTAAAGCGATATAGCAGCCACATTAGAATAAATAGCCCTAAATAGGTGATTGCTTCATATAATTGCGCCGGATGACGTGGCAGCATATCAATACGCTGAAAAATTATTCCCCAAGGCTTATCTGTTGGCACCCCGACAATTTCTGAATTGGTAAAATTAGCCATACGGACAAAAAAGCAGAAAATCCCCGTAGCAATGGCAATGCGATCCATCAAGAATAAAAACGGTAACTGCACCTTGCGTTTATAAAGGTACATGGCTAATAACACGCCGACCGTGCCGCCGTGACTGGCAAGCCCGCCTTTCCAAATGGCAAATATTTTTAAGGGGTTGGCAAAGTAATAGCCTGGCTCATAAAATAACACGTGCCCTAATCGCGCCCCCACAACAATGCCAACCACGCAATATATGACTAAATCATCCAGTGACTCGAGATCAAGCTCTTCAAGCACATAAATACGCCTCATAACCAAAAAACCACTGATAATGGCGGTGGCAAACAACACGCCATACCAATGTATTTTTAGCCCCATAAACGACAACATAACAGGGTCTAAATTCCAAACTATATGCTCCAAAATCGATGCTCCATATCGGATTGAACAATAAATATGCTAACAAGAGTATTACGTGCTTCTAGGTGGTAATTCAAGCAGTTATTATTCATGGCTTTGAGTTAGCAGCAAAATCATCCTTATCCCAAGTAAAGTTATTTTCCGTTACTGCTGTCATTTATCACCAAAAACCAACGATACTGCCGACTCAGAAATGCTAGCCCTTGTCCGTTAAGCTATGATGGTATATTGGGTGTATTGATCCTCGTCAGTCAAAGCCGCTTAACAACTAGGAGCTATCGTTATGAGTATTACCACCATTGATGCCCAAACAGCCTTGATCGTAATCGATTTACAACAAGGTCTGGTGACCTTAGATACTTGCCACCCCATCCAAGAAGTCATCGAGAATAGTTGTAAGTTAGTGTCGTTATTTCGCTATGCCAGTTTGCCCATTGTATTAGTTAATGTTGATGGCATCGCTCCTGGGCGCACCGAACAAGTCAGAGTGCAGCAACAAAAACCAGAAAATTGGAGCCACTTGATTGATGAGTTACAACCTCAGCAAGAGGATTTACAGTTAACCAAAAACACTTGGGGCGCTTTTGCTTCAACTGAGCTGCATAAGTACTTAGCATCATTAAAAGTCACCCAAGTAGTCATTAGTGGTATCGCCACCAGCATGGGGGTGGAATCAACCGCAAGACAAGCATTTGCGCTGGGCTACAATGTCACCATCGCTACAGATGCCATTACTGATTTTAATATGGATGTTCATAACAATAGCGTTAACTCTATATTCCCAAAGCTGGCTGAAACCGGTACCACTGCAGATATTGTCGCTAGAGTTTCTACTGACCACGCCTAGTCTTAACTGACCACGTATAGTCTTAACTGACAACGAGTAAGCACTAGGTTAATAATACAGTCCCATCGTTTTAACCGCTTTCAGCCCCCTAAATCCATAGTTGATTGCAGCGATTGACTGCACCGCTTAACTAACGACCTATCAAAATGGTGCCATCAAGGCGGTTCAATCAAGACAGTTCAATAAAACTACTGCTTTGTTCCACCCTTTCTGCACCAGTTCTGCACTTTAATTGATTACCCTAACCTGACAATAACCTTGTATTCCGTTCATTTACCAAAAAATAGCGTCATTATCAGGAGTTTCTTATGCTCAACATTGCTTGCTTTTCATCGACTCGATTAACCGGGATCCCCTTACAGTTTTTATTACTCGCAAGCCTTAGCTGTGGTTTATTACTTTCAGGTTGCAGCGGTAACGACGAAACCACAGAGCCCGAAGACACCACACCTGAAACTGGCATTATCATTCCAGAAGAGGATTACAGTGACACAGATTTTGAGACCATTGATTGGACTGATGAGACTCACAGTAAAAATGTCGATCCTAATTTTGAAGAAGTATTCAGTGATACTGAAGTCAAACGCTTAGATTTTGTGGTTACCGAAGACCGCTGGAATAGCATGCTCGATGATATGACGAACACCTACGGCAGTTTTGGCACATCTTCAGGTTCTAATAGTCTTCTAGATAGCGATGAAAACCCAATAATGGTGCCTGCGGATATCTATTATGAAGGCAAGCAATGGTATCGCGTTGGGATCCGCTTTAAAGGTAACTCGTCGTTGCAATCAAGCTGGCAGAACGGCGTGCTTAAGTTGTCGTTTAAGTTAGATTTTGATGAATTTGAAGATGATTACCCCCAAATCGATAACCAACGCTTTTATGGTTTCAAAAAGTTAAGCCTGAAAAATAACTATGATGATGAGTCACTTTTACGTGAAAAAGTCGCTGCTGATGTCTTTAAAGATGCGGGCCTTGCAGTATCACATACCGCTTTTTACACCTTGTATGTTGATCATGGTGACGGCCCTGAATATTTTGGCTTATATACGCTGGTTGAAGAAGTCGACGATACTGTGATTGATAGCCAGTTTGCTAGCGATGATGGCAACCTATATAAACCAGAAGATGATGGTGCCATGTTTATTGAAGGCACATTTAGCCAAGACAACTTTGAGAAGAAAACCAATGAAGATGATGAGGATTGGTCAGATATTTTAGCTCTTTTTGACGCCTTACATGACGATACTGCCAGCACTGACCCACAAACCTGGCGCGCAAACCTTGAAGCGGTATTTGATGTGGATGTGTTCCTTAAGTATTTAGCCGTAAACGGGGTGATTCAAAACTGGGACACCTATGGCCTAATGCCGCATAATTTTTACTTATACAACGACCCAGATACCGCAAAACTCACCTGGATCCCATGGGACAATAATGAAGCCTTACAAGATGGCAAAATGGGCGGCGCTCTAGCGTTAGATTTTGCCGATATTAATTCAAACAGCTGGCCACTGATTGCTAAAATTTATGCCGATGACACTTATCGCGATACCTATAACCAATATTTACTCACTGTAATTAATGATGCCTATGAAACGAATAAAATGCAGGCGATCTACAACAGTTACTCAGCATTAATTGAGCCATATGCCACCACTGAATTGTCAGGTTATTCATTCTTAGAAAGCTCAAGTGACTTCTATCGCGCTATTGATGAGTTAATCGAACATGCAGAAAATCGCACTGAGGCCGTGGTTGATTATCTTGATAAGCAATAGTGATTTATGAAGCTTTAAATTGTTAATCTATTTATTGCAAAATTCGGTCTAAGCAACAAATTAGGGAATGACAAAAGACCTGAGGAAAGTAATTCCCCCTTTTGGCTGCTTAGCTGTTTTATCTCACTTGGTCATTTTGCCCTTGTAATAATAAGACACGGTGAAACAGATTAATTTTAAAGTTAACATATTGAAATGCTAATATTTAAATCTTAACAATAGATCATAAATACTTGACCGCTATCAATTTATCCATAATGCAGCTCAGGCAAAATGTAGCCACTTTTATATCCTCTAATGGTTACCATGCGTATAAATCAACCTATTATAAATAGTGAGCGAGCACTCACCAATAACTGCATTCTGTTGTCGACCACCGACCTTAAAGGAAACATTAAATACGCCAATCAAGAGTTCATCAACATCTCAGAATTTAGCGCAGATGAATTACATGGGCAGCCCCATAATATTGTTCGCCATCCAGATATGCCGCCCCAAGCATTCGAGTCTATGTGGCAATGTATTAACTCCGGAAAACCTTGGGTTGGTATCGTCAAAAACCGTACTAAAAGCGGTAAATACTACTGGGTTAATGCCTATATCTCGCCAGTATATGAAAATGGTGAAATACATGAATTTCAGTCGATTCGTCGTAAAGCAACCAAAGCCCAAATTGCGACTGCAGAAAAGGTTTATCAGCAACTCAATGATGGCATAGCGCCAAAAGAACTCGCTAGTCCCATCATGAGTTTTGTCGGCAAGCTAAGTTTATGGGCAATGTTTATCTTGTTAATCAGCACAATTGCCACCAGCATGATTTCAACTCCAGCCCTTAGCATTGCGGCCGCGACAATCTGCACTATTGTCGCAGCACTAGGCATAAACTACCTTTGCCAACCCTTGAAAGCGTTAATGGTTAAAGCCACTACCATCATTGACGACCCCATTGCCTGCGGCATTTTAACCGGTAGCCAAACTGACATAAGCAAAATCGATTTAGCATTAAATTACTTAATCACTGAAACCGGTGGCGTCGTTGGCCGCATGGCTGATTCAGCCACATCAATTAGTGAACAAAGTGAGCAACTTAATCAGACTATTATTGATACGCGTGAGCGTGCTCAAAGCCAATGCCAGCAAACTACTCAGGTCGCCACAGCCATGGAGGAAATGACCACCAGCTTTACTGAAGTCAGTGATAACACCAATAACACAGCTCAAGAAATTACCCGTAGTCATAACGCTTCCACATTAGGTCAGGAACGTATGGTGAATGTAGTTGCTGCCATTAGTAAGTTAAGACAAGAAGTGACCCATTTCTCAACCATTGTTGAATCAATTGAACATGACAGCCATGCTATTTCAGCAGTACTTAGTGAGATAAAAGGCATTGCTGAGCAAACTAATTTGTTGGCGCTTAACGCCGCCATTGAAGCCGCCCGAGCGGGGGAATCTGGTCGAGGTTTTGCCGTAGTGGCTGATGAGGTGCGTCAATTGTCGATGCGAACCACTGAGTCCACCACTCAAATTGGTAGCATTGTGAGCAATTTTCAGCAAAGTACCCAAAGCGCAGCTAAAGCTATGGATGCAGGTCAGGCACAAGCGGATCTTTCAGTGAAATTAGCAGAGGATGCCGATAGCGCTTTTGATCAGTTACGCGCCTCGTTAGATAATATTCAGGCGATGGCAGAAATGAATGCCACCGCCATGAGCCAACAAGCCTCGGTAGCCGAAGATATCAGTCAATCCATCGTGGTGATTAATGAGTTATCCAATACCAGCTTAGCGCAAACAGACCAAGCTAAAATCAAATGTGAGCAAATGACTCGTTTATCCAATAAAACGGCCAACTTGTCGAAGCAGTTTTGGCAACAAAGCGTTCAAAGGGAGCATTAATTCCCATAGAGCAAAGTCGCTATTTAAAAAGCACGATGTGAAAAAGTCGCTAGAATTAACACTAAAGGGTCGAGTTTTCGCCCCTTTTTTCATTTAAGGTTTACATATGTTTAAGTCGGCGCGTCCCCATATCCAAATGCTATTTTTCACCTTCATCATTGCGATGACTTTTCCTGTAGGCAAGCAATTAATGCTTGAGGTTCCACCAATGATTGCCACTTGGCTTAGATACGTTATTGCTGCCTCATTATTTGTGGTCCTATTAATTGTTACTCGGCGCTTTAATTTACCTAGCGCTAAAAGCCTATTGCGTTATGCCTTAGTATCCTTGCCCGCACTGGGTTATTTTTCTGCCATGTTTAGTGCCTTAACTAAAACCTCGGCCTTTGCCACCAGTGCACTCTCCACTGCGCTGCCGTTAATTACGGCTGTATTAACCATGCTAATTTATAGAAAGGTGGGTAAGTTAAGCCATTGGTTAGCACTTATTGTCGGCTTTAGTGCGTCACTTTTTTTAGTCCTGCAGCAATCGAATGCTAACTTGGATTTTGAATGGAACACAGGTTACAGTCTGTTTATGCTGGGCTGCATTGCTATGGCAGCTAATCCTCTGGTCATAAAAGCCTGCTATCGCCAAGAGAACTTTATGGTATTTACTGGCTGGAGCCTAATCGCTGCCGCGATTATATTATCGGTTTGTTTAACCCCACAGATAATCGACTTCAACTGGCAACAGGTCTCTGGCAATGCTTGGTTGGCGTGCTTATACCTTGCTGTTTTTGCCACTGCGATTAGCTTTTTCCTGTTTCAAAAAGCCAGTGTAAAATTAGCACCGCAACAAGTTTCAGCTTATATTTTTCTAATCCCGGTGTTTGTATTAATGACAGGTGGCAATATCGATGTTAACTGGATTTATACAACCATTGCCATGCTACTGCTTAGTGCGGCAATGTATTTACTGATGCGAAAGCAATAAGGCATCTTTATAGCGCTATTCGCGTTAAGTGTTGGCCTTAGGTCGTAGCACATTCCAACGTAGCTGTTTTTAGGTTTGTAAAAATGCCTGTGTTGTATTTCTGTGTCGCCATACTTTGTTGATAGCCGTTGTCTTGCAACAGCAGCACTTAGTTTGTGGAGTGGAGTCAGTAGTGTCATAGCTAATTTGGCCACCTAGTTAGAGATGATATCATCACCTCATAAGTTAACAGGTGACACTATGAGCAACGTACAAGAAGACTTTTTCGCGCAGGGTT
The DNA here is from genome assembly GCF_041469325.1 of Shewanella sp. 10N.286.51.B8. Taxonomy (NCBI): domain Bacteria; kingdom Pseudomonadati; phylum Pseudomonadota; class Gammaproteobacteria; order Alteromonadales; family Shewanellaceae; genus Shewanella; species Shewanella sp. 10N.286.51.B8. The sequence continues at coordinate 23,881 of NZ_JBFRKG010000037.1, read as the reverse complement.
CAAACTTGAATCTTCTCAATTTAGTGCTAGCTCAAAATTACTCAATTGTTGAAGCTGCTCAAACCATGAGTGTAGGCAAGCCAACCATGGATAAATGGATTCGTCAATTTAGAGAGGTTCGACATTAACACAAGTAGGCACACACCACACATAAAACTCACAACCACAACAATGGCTTAACCAATATTAAATGTCATTCATGTACTTGCCTTACATGTTTAAGCAGCGCTATTCTTACTGCCTAAGGTTATGGTTTTTTTGATGCCCCTCAATTTTAAACGTCGCACCAATCCTGAAAGTTAGCCAACGCTATATTCAGTTACCAGATCTACTTATTTTAATGTAACGGAGTTAGCCAATGAGAAATTTACAACTATTCAGCACCGCATCTGTCGATCACTTACTATGGTCAACCAAAGTTCAAGTTGCACATATGGACTCACCTGCATTAGATATTTTTACTGACTTTGATGTTGCCCGTCCAATCGTAGTTGATGCGTCAACCACTGCGGTAGGCACAGGTAAAATCATGGAAAAAACCCATGCTTATATGCGACTTGTTATTGATAAGGATGATAAATTCCTTGGTGTGGTTACCATGCAAGAGCTCTCACATCATAATTTATTAATGACAGCGAAAAAGCTAGAACACAACATTGATGAAGTGCTAGTGACTGATGTCATGGTAAAAAGAGAAGATCTTCAAGCGTTTGACTACGATCAAATTTCTACCGCTAAAGTCAGCGATGTGGTACGTATTTTAAAAGAAAATAGTCTACACCATATGCTGGTGATTGATCACGAACAGGATCATATTCGCGGTATCATTGCTGCCAGTGACTTAGCCAGAAAACTCAGTGTGCCTATTGAAATTCATCAACGCCCTTCATTTAGCCACATTTTTAACACTGCCGGCTAGAGAAATCTGCAGTGAATTAACTCTGAGAATGATACAAATTCAATCTATAAGCCTTACTTCAAAGGCTTATAGATTTATCATTCTAGATTCATATATTCAGATTAACCAAAATTGTACTTATACCATCGCCCAAACCGTATCCAGTCAACTTAGTGAACTACCCCGCAACTTTCGCTTCGCTCGGATCACGGGGATCTCGACAGATATTGATAAAGACACCGTGATTAAGCCACTTCAAGTGTAAATTCAATGCTGCAATTTTTGCCCTGATCTTTGGCGCGATAAAGCGCACTATCCGCTTTTTCAATAAACTCTCTGGCCGTTGTATCAGCATCTGGCGTCATGGTAACAAAACCCACACTCAGTGTGACCAACGATTCCGCCCCTTGAAAGTGAGGAATAGTTAATTCATAGACACTTTTACGAATATCTTCTGCCAGTGCAGCCGTATCTACATTTTCGCCATAACAAATAATGGCAAACTCTTCGCCACCATAGCGGCACACCACATCTGTCGAACGGCTGCATACTCGGGCAATACACTGAGCCACTTTTATTAAGCATTGATCGCCCTGATAATGACCCAAACTATCGTTGTAAGCTTTAAAGTAATCAATATCACACATGATTAAAGAGACATTTTGATGCTCTCTTTTGGCTAAGTTAATAACAAAATCTAATTGAGAATCAAATTCTCGGCGGTTATTAAGCCCAGTTAAACTATCTATTTTCAATAGTTTAAACAGTTCTGCACTGGTGCGTTCACACTCAATTACTCCAAATAAAATGATTGCGTTGCCTTTATCATCACGCAGTACCGCCCTTGCTTTACTGGTAAAATAAAGTACATCGTCAACGCGACTGTCGTAGTAAGGAAAACGATTATTAAACTCTTCGATGACACCGTTTGTTAATTTAAGATAATCATCTCGGATCTTGTTGGCTTTTTGGGAGTCTTTGATAGCAATATTTTTATTGTAATCACCAGCAATGGGACAGGTTTTTTTAACGCTGTGATGATTTAATTGTTTATCTAAAGCAAACATGTCACACATACTATCGTTGCAATAGTAGGTATTACTGTCTTCAGATAAATCGATTAACCACCATGACACACCAGAGAAATTGAACAAGTTTTGATATAAATGATAATACTTTTCTATACAGGAATTAGGAAATGTCATATTTAATTAGCCGCTCATTTATAGCTAATTTATTAGCCTGATAACAGACTAACTTTCCTTTTAGCAGGATTTAAGATAAAGGTCTTTCGCTAAAAGTATAGACCTTAAAATCAAAATTTCCTCTTTAAGCTTTCGCGGCTAAGCATCAGATTACTATCTTGAACAAAACTATTTAGCCAACCATTGCTGGGTTAGCAAAGGCGTATTGTTCGACATGTAAGCCTCAATTGAATGACTATCCTGGTACTCTTTTCCTGCCCATAGTTTAATGGTAAAAACATCACCAGCATTAACCATTCCCACACCTTTTGGGGTACCGGTCATCACAATATCACCGTCTTCTAAACTGATAAATTCAGTTAACGATTGCTTAATGGCAGATGTGCTATACATCATTAAGTCGCTGTGACCCACTTGGATAACTTTTTCGTTGATTGATAATTGAAAAGCCCACTTTTCGCAGGCTGATTTACCTAATGAATCAAGGGGAATAAAGTCACTGAATAGCGCCGAGCCGTTAAAGGCTTTTGCCCGTTCCCAAGGTAGTTGCTGGGTTTTGAGGCTAGATTGCAGTGCTCGTTTGGTTAAATCTAATCCCACACCTACAGCTGAAAATTGGTTATTTTTCATGACAAAACATAACTCAGTTTCGTAATGAATAGGCTCTTGTTGAAAGGCTATAAGCTCTGTTGAGATGGCCGAATTGGGTTTTAAAAATACCACCATATCTGCAGGTATCTCATTGCCCAGCTCTTGGATATGATCGACATAATTACGACCAATACAGACGATTTTAGAAGGCGTCATCTTTACAGGGCTTGTATTAGAAATAGCAGCTAAAGCCGAAGACGATGAGCTAACGGTTGGGTTGATGATTGATACGGAATGTAAAGCCACGATAAGTCCTTATTTTATGACTCAGTTTTGTGAATAAAAACCAATTTAAATTAAGCGCCAAGCAAGTATGATGCGGATGAATCTACCAAAAATCTTCCTGATAATGCCCTTCTGCCCAGCAGCATTCTAAATTGCATATTGTCACGAGCAGTCAATGTCAGCTCAATATCAAAATGATGCTCACCAATGATAATCGGCGTTTTTATCACATAACGGCTGGTTATATGTCCGCCAGAATCTTTGACATTACGACGATCAAACACCGCAAACTCACACACAACTTCACGCAGCGACTTTTGCTGAGGATGAAACCACACTTTAATCCAATCTTGGTCATTTTTTATAAAGGGTTCAATTTTAAAAGCATGTAAGCATGATGTTTTGGCGCCGGTATCAATTTTCATATTGACCCGTTCATTAGCAATTTCTGGAAATGTGGCCCATTCACACCAACCAAGCACTTGTAACGATGTCGTCATGGTAAACCTTTAACGTTTTCTGTTTAATCCCAAGGCTAGACTATCAATACTGCAATAATTAGCCTTTGACAGTGCATAGCGCTAGCTTAATATAAGCCTTTCTGATACTTAACCCTAGCTGTTAATAGATTGAATTTAACCTTAATCTATATGATTGAACAAGTATTTGAACTAATGGTTATCATATGCCGTTATGAGACAATGAATGATTAAGACTAATAAGGCAGCCAATGTATTCTCAACAAAGCTTTAATTTTTTAAGTCAGTTAGCTGATAACAACAACCGAGAATGGTTTAAGCAACATCAGCAAATCTATGAAGATTTGGTGCGCACCCCAACCCTTAAGTTTATCGAAGCCATGCAAGGGCCCATCCTCAGCTTATCGCCAAGGCTGACTGCAGTACCTAAAAAAGTCGGTGGCAGTATGATGCGCCCCCAAAGAGACAGTCGATTCAGTAAAGATAAAAGCCCTTATAAGCTTAACGTCGGTATTCAGTTTCGGCATTTTCAAGCAAAAGATGTCCATGCCCCGGGCATATATTTACACCTTGCCAATGATGGTTGTTTTTTAGCGGCAGGAATATGGCATCCTGAATCAAAAGCCCTCAATGCCATTCGTCATTGTATTGATGAAAACCCTAACGGTTATAAAAAGGCTTCGGTACAATTAGCCGCAGCTGGGTTTGAGTTATCTGGGGACCGTTTAATAAGACCACCGCGTGGATTTGATAAAGATCATCCATTCATTGAAGAATTAAAGCGCAAAGATTTTATTGCCATCAAACCTGTCACCATTGAGCAAGTCTGCGCTGATAATTTTGTTGAGTTCTGCGCTGAAGAGTTCAAGCATACCATCGGTTTAATGAGCTATTTATGCTTTGCCTTAGACTTAGATTTTTAGTGATAATGACTTATATCATCGTGATAAAACGGCCGTGGATAGAGTTTGCTTTAAACAGATAAACATTCGCCGCTAAACGAGACTAACCAAGACACTGAAAACCAGTGTCGGTGAATTAGCGGACGACTATCCAAATTTCAACTAGTATAAAACTAGAGACTAACATCACCAGTAGGCATTTAAGATGACAGCATTCTCGCGCCTATATTCTGCCATTAACCCAAAAGAACTCAGCAAAGAAACGATGATAGTGCTGATGGCGCTGTATTTTGCGCTGGTGATTAACTTTGGGCTTATCCAACGTATTTTTCAATTATCAACTGATAGCCATTTAGTGTTCTCTCTTACGCCGGCGCTCGTACTCTTGGGCATTTTTATCATTGTTTTTTGCTTATTTTCGTCTCGGTTTATCTTTAAACCCTTACTGACAATCTTACTGCTCACCTCTGCAGCAGCCATGTATGGCACCATGAAATACCAGGTATATTTTGATTACGCCATGATTGAAAATATCTTTGAAACCAATACTGGCGAAGCCCTGTCCTATATCAGCACCACGTCTATTTTATATATCGTGGTGTTTGGACTAATTCCAACCATATGGTTGTGGCGAGTGCGCCTAACGCCATCACAAAGCGTAGTTAAATCCTTAATGAGACGCTCAACATTAGTGGTTGTAGGCTTAGGTTTAATAGGAGTCGTGCTGCTAGGCTTTTATAAGGACTATGTGTCCATGGGGCGAAATAATACTTACCTTAAAAAAATGATCATACCAGCCCATGCTTTCAATACGGTAAAATATCTTTATAAAAACAACTTTGTCACCCCCTTGCCTTATACCGTTAGAGGCCAAGATGCACGCTTAATCGATACCAACCCAACTAAGCCAACTTTATTTGTACTGGTTGTCGGCGAAACAGCCCGCGCTCAAAATATGGCTTATTACGGTTATCATCGAAACACCAATCCTTACACTGAAAATTTAGACTTCATTATTGTTAATAACGTCAGCTCATGTGGCACCGCGACCGCGCATTCATTACCTTGCATGTTTTCCGACCTCACTCACGATAATTATAACCGTGAAAAAGCACTGGCCAGTGACAACCTACTAGACATTATTCATACAGCAGGCGCAGAAGTGGTGTGGCTTGACAATGATGGCGGTGATAAACATCTGGCAGCCCATGTGATTGAGTTTAATATTCCGACTGACTCAAGTGATGACTTGTGTGACGGTAGTAGCTGTTATGATCAAGTTCTGGTGCGCGAGTTCGCTTCACATATCGAGCAGAGATTAGAAAACAAGCAGCAAACCTTAACCAATCAATTATTGATATTGCACACGATAGGGAGCCATGGGCCTACCTATTTCAAGCGTTACCCTAAAGATAAGCAGCATTTTAGCCCCGCCTGCGAGCGCAGCGATCTTGAAAATTGCAGTGATGAAGAAATCATCAATGTCTATGACAATACCTTAGTTTATACCGATTATATTTTGTCAGAAATCGTAAAACTATTAGAGCTATATGCCAGCGATTATGAAGTGGCAATGATGTATATCTCTGATCATGGTGAATCACTAGGTGAAAGCGGCATGTATCTTCATGGCACCCCTTATGCCTTTGCGCCAGCAGAGCAAACCCATGTGCCTTGGTATCTATGGTTACCAGAAAGCTACACCCAGTCAAAGCAACTCGACCGTCAATGTATCATCACGCAAGTGAGTCAGGGGACACATTCCCATGACAATTTGTTTAATACGCTTATCGGCTTGTATGGCGTCGATACCCATTTACTCGATACTTCGCTTGATCTTAGCCATTCTTGCAAGCAAACAACTGAGCTTTTGGGGACAAAATAGCATTTAGTGATAGCGATTTAATCTCTGCTATCACTCGTCGCCCTCAAACTAGTCGCAATAAATATGGCCTAAATTAGCCGCCGAATTAGATTTTTAATCAACTTCATCTATATTTATCTAATAAATAAAATGATTAACTATCAGCCCGTTAATTACGTACTCACCGACAATGTTAAAGGCTCACGGATGATAAAAATGCGCTTTTCCCGAGCTTCGACTCGATACTATTTCACCGCCCTTTTGGCCTTTTCACTATTACTGACGCAATCTTTTGCCCATAGCGCGCCAAAGAATATCAAATCCATCGTTAATCGCGCTGAGTCCCCAAGGGTTGGTACCGAAGAGCTGATACTCCCCTACGCTTTCAGCACTGACTCAATGGGATTAAACTTAGGCATTGGCACTATGGTCAGTGGTTATGGACAAGAACAAATGACGATTGGCGCTACTGTCTATGGTGGCGATGTCAGTTACGGTGTTGGCGCAGGAATTTGGAACTTTAAAATACCACGAACCGAACGCTTCTTTTTAAGTGCCGTTGGCTTTGTCGGTTATTATCCACAGAAAAAAGCCTACGCAGGGGGCACCTTAAATTATACCCCTGCAGGCACACCTATCCCTGGTAGTAATGACTCATCAAATGAACAGTTTTTACAAGCTGATGGCTCGTCAAACTGGTGGAATATACAGCTTGAATACACCCTACCCATTGGCGCAACACGTGATAAAGGCCAAGTACACTATGAACTAACCCGCGGCTTGCTGAGCTCAAAACCCTCTGGCGGTGACAGCTGGAATCCGCTTGAGTCTGGAGCCACAGTGGCGACACTGAAACAATTTAACCGTTTTGAAACCTTTGAATTTGAAGACGGAGAATTAGATGGCGCCGTTCATGCGATGAGTTTAGGACTGCTTTATGATAATACCGACTTTTCACGAAACCCCAGTTACGGCAGTAAGCAGTTTGTCGCCATTTCCCATGATGCGGCTTGGCTAGATTCTGATAATCAGTGGACATTTATCGAATTTGAAGCCAGTAAATACTTCTCTTTTGGCGCCTCCGACTGGGCATCCCAGCGTATATTAGCGTTAAATTTTTGGACAGGTTACTCGCCCTCATGGAAGCTTGAGTATAACGACGAAGGAGGCAGGCGGATCACCAATGATGCCCCTTACAGCGAAGGCGCAACACTTGGTGGTTTTTATCGAATGCGCGGTTATGACAACAGTCGTTTTCATGATAAAGCCTCCATATACGGCACTGCAGAATATCGCTATACCTTCAAAAACAACCCCATCGAAGATGTAAACTGGCTTAAATTTTTACGTCTAGATTGGTTTCAATTGGTGGGCTTTGTTGAAGCTGGCCGCGTTGGCGAGGCTTATACCGCCAATGAATTATTAACCGATTTGAAATTTGATTACGGCGTTTCTCTTAGAGCATTAACCGCAGGGATCATTGTAAGGTTTGATATCGCCCAATCAGATGAAGCCACCAATGCTTGGGTGATGGTAGACCACCCATTTTAATAGAGCTGTTTACTAAATTGTCTTTTATCCACAAAATGGAAGGCGACTAATCTAAGGATTAGTCGCATTTGAGGTCACATACCTTGATTTAACCGCTGTTGACCTTGCAACCACGGATTTAACAACAGTAGCAGTCATGGTAAACTGCAGCACTATTATCCCCATTGCGCTGCAAAGCCAACCTGAGTGAGTCATGGAACCAGTTAATCAACCCCATCTTCAAGCTAATACTCCCGCAGAAAAAAGAGCATTAAGCTACTCTGCCACCATCAAAAAGTTATTCGATGAAGTATTAGACACCAAAATGCCTGCTGATAGGATTGTGGCAAACTACTTCCGTGAGCACAAAAAGCATGGCTCAAAAGATCGCCGCGTGATCCGTGAAACCTTATTTGGGCTATTTCGTTGGTGGGGTTGGCTAAAACAGCTTGGTTCTCAGCATGAGCAACAAACTTGGTATCAAATGCTCAGCACTTGTGCCTTACTTGAGCATCATCAATGGCGTCAGTTTGCTGATGCGTGGCAACACTTTGGCGGCTTTAGCCCTGAAAAAATCAGCTTGATAAATCACACCATTGACGCTAATGATGTTGCTAACTCATCTAATCCGCAATCAAGTACAAACTTTGATGTTAGCCATAAAAATAGCCTTATGGGCCAGTTATTCACGACCATTGAATTTGCTGAAACCCAACTATTACCCGATTGGTTTTGGGCGCTATGCACCATTGATGATCAGCAAAACAAACTAAAATTGATTGAAGCCATGAGTAGCCGTCCTCCCATTTGGGCAAGAGCGCAGCGCATTAATACAGCATCCGCAGTCACCACATTACAAGCAGCTGGTATTGATGCCCTAGCCAATGAATACTTTACTGATGCATTAAGCCTTGGCAGCAAAAGCATTAACCTCAATGACGTTGATTTATACAAACAGGGCAAACTTGAAATTCAAGATTTAGCCTCGCAAGTTATCGGCAATGTCTGTCAGCCTTTAGCAAACGAGCAATGGTGGGACACCTGTAGTGGCGCGGGCGGTAAGACATTACAGCTGCGCTCATTGATGCTGCAAAATGCCGCCTCAAACAACAATACAGCAGGTACTATTACCTCATCAGATATTCGTTCAAAAGCCCTAGAAGAGCTTAATAAGCGCGCTAAACGGGCAAATTTTGACAGCATTACTGTGGCGCGCTGGAAAAGCGATGCTTTACCGGTAGCCAAAGCCCATTTTGATGGCGTACTGGTTGATGCCCCATGTAGTTGCACTGGCACATGGCGCAGAAACCCAGATATGCGCTGGATAGATGAGCCAAGCTGTATCGAAGATAAACCCGCACTGCAGTTAGATATTTTAACTCGCAGTTCAAAGGCGGTAAAACCAGGCGGCAAACTCGTCTACGCAACCTGCTCATTATCACCGCTTGAAAACGAACAAGTGGTGCAGCAATTTTTACAACACAATAGTGACTTTGAGTTGATCACCAGCGTACACCCATTTACCCAAGCTAAGCTTGAGCATATTACCGTATGGCCCTTTGAAGCCAATAGTGACGGCATGTATGTGGCGAGAATGATGAGAAAGTAATGTCCCTATTTATCAATAAACGATGACAATAACTATTATCAAAAAAGGCCTTCACAAATATTTGTGAAGGCCTTTTTAATTATTCAATGGCAGCACTCAATAGCAGTACTGTACGCCCGTATTAAAATTTTATAAAAATATGGTTATCATGAACGGTTACAACTCAATAGTTTAATAATTTTCTGAGGGCGGATATCGTTTTCTTATAATAAAGTTTGTTACTTTAGTGTACCGCACTTGTTCAAGCTCTCTGAATAGCAGGAATAATTTTTAGGCACACTTTGCATCCTTTATATTAATGCTTTTTGAGCCGCTTCAATATTTTTTACTCTAGCCATAAGCACCATAGGATCAAATGTGGATTCTTTGAAGCCAAACCTTGTGTAAAAATCTTTGGCTGAGAAGTGCTTTCTACCATGCTTAAAACCAAGCCTTACGATAAGTAACCGTTATCTGTTAAATAGCTAATCACTTGTAAAGCGCACTGCTCAATATCTTGCTCTGCGGTCTTCACATGAATTTCAGCATTCGTCGGCGCATCATAAGCTGAGTCAATGCCGGTGAAGTGTTTAATCTCGCCCGCTCTGGCTTTTTTATATAACCCTTTAGGGTCGCGTTGTTCGCAAATCGCTAACGGGGTATCAATAAAGATTTCGATGAATTCATCTGCTGCCAACAGGCTTCGCACCATGTCGCGATCAGCTAAAAAAGGCGAAATAAAAGCAGTAGACACAATCAGCCCCGCATCGACAAATAGCTTGGATACTTCACCAACCCTACGAATATTTTCAACTCTATCAGTATCAGTAAAGCTTAAGTCACCATTTAGGCCATGGCGAACGTTATCACCATCGAGCACATAGGTTTTACAGTTTAGATCATGAAGCATTTTATCAACTGCATTGGCAATTGTAGATTTACCAGAGCCACTTAACCCTGTGAACCATAAAACGGCAGGCTTATGACCATTTAGCTTAATGCGCTGTGCCCGAGACACACTTGCCAAGTGCCAAACAACATCTGTTGACTTGTCACCAAGCACATTAACGTCTTGGTAGGGTGTATTTGACATGATTATTCCTTGTTCACTTTTTAGTTCTGTTAATACTGACAAATATTATGTTTTTATTGTTTAAAGCTGCCCATTAAAACGGGAAAAATATTGGCACGCTGATGTTCACGATTAAGCCGTAAACAATACTGACGGGCAAACCGACTTTGACAAAGTCTTTTAGCTTATATTGCCCTGCATTAAACACCATTAAATTGGTTTGATAACCGTAAGGGCTAATAAAACTGCCACTGGCAGCAAATGCCACAGTCATCACAAAAGGTAAAACATCCACCCCAAAACCGAGCGCCAAACTATAAGCAATGGGAAACATTAGCGCTGCAGCAGCATTGTTGGTCACTAATTCAGTCATCAACCATGTGAGAATATAAACCATAATCAAGGCAATATAAGCATGCTCTTTATCGACACTCTGATTAACCACATCACCAATTAATTCGACAACGCCAGCATTAACCAATGCATGGGAAAGTAAAATGGCAGAGGCGACGATGAGCCAAATATTGACCGGTAATCGGCGCATCACTTCATTGACGTTAAGTGACTGACTAAACACCAGTAGCCCTAATAAAATCACTAAGCTTTCAAGTAAATCAATGACCCCAAATGCGGCAAGGGCTATTGAAGTTAAAAAGCCACCGACAGCTAACCATGCCCTCCAGCCGTTAAGGCGTATCTCAGTTTCGACGCCGCTAAGCACAATAAAGTTTTTGCTTAAATTACGTCGAGATTTAAAATCCTCACCGACAGATAACACTAAAAAGTCACCCGCTTGTAACTCGACTTCACCAAGTTTGCCAGAGACATTTTCGCCATCTCGGCGAATCGCCACCACGGCGGCATCAAATAGTGCTCTAAAGCCGACTTTCTTTAGTGTTTTTCTCACTAAAATACTTTCTTGCTTTACCACCACTTCAGTGAGATTTGAGCCTTTTAAATCATTTTTATGGGCAAATGTTTCAAGCCCTGAAAACTGGCCTAATTGTCCTAGTTTTGCAATATCACCACTAAAAATAAGTCGATCATCTTGTTGTAACACTTCTGTTGGCGCGACCGGGGTGATTAACCTTCCCTTTCTAACGACCTCAACTAAAAATAATGACTCTAAATGCCGTAAACCATTGGCCTCGACAGAGCGGCCAATCAGTTCTGAATTTTCAATAATTTTTGCATCAATAAAATAGCCCTTATTACCATCAAGTGTCTGTTCATTTTCTGGCAAAAACCTGACACACACAGCTAACACGGCCCCGCAACAAATCACCAGTATTAAGCCGATAGCGGTAAAAGAGAAAAAGGCTAATGAACGCCCTTCAACATCAATATACAGGCTATTTACAATCAAATTGGTTGAGGTGCCAATTAAAGTCAGCGTGCCACCGAGAATTGCCGCGTAGGATAAAGGCAATAATAATTTACTGGCAAAATGATGCGGGTTATTACGTATTGGCGACAAAAGCGTCGCCACCACCGCGGTATTGTTAAGTAGCGCAGAACAAATCGTGGTGACACCAAACAGCCGTAAAAAAGTGGCTTTATAGCCAACAACAATCACTTTTGAGGCAATAACTCTCAGCAATCGGGTTTTCTCTAACCCGAAAGAGCAAATGATTAATAGAATGAGTGTGATTAACCCAGGGTTAGCAATACTCGATAATAATTGCGCTTTAGACACCAACCCAAGTGCAACTAAGGATAATAAGGTCACACCGCACACAGCAGCAGGTCGACTTTGAAATTTTAATAAACCACAAATCGTTAGTATGAAAATACTTATTGTTAAGTATGCATCTGTAGACATAAATAGAAACCAACCTCAAGGATACAAAGTCAAAAAAAGCTGCAAGCTAATCAATCGCATTGCAGCTTTTTGATAAAGCCTAGGTGCTCATCTGTACTAGCTTAGCCTATGACTTTTGCGCCCCAATGAGGGTAATGTTTTCTAACCAATGCATTAAATTCGATTTCAAATGCTGAAGGTTTGGCTTCAGTGGTTGCTGCTTTGCCTTCTAATGAATTTCTTATCATCCCCGCGCCCACGGTGACATTGGTTAGGCGATCGATAATGATAAACGCACCAGTGGTTCGATTGATATCATAAGCATCAAACTGCACAGCTTCATTGACTGCAAAGTTACAGTTACCCATTTCATTAAGTTCAAGTTGATGTGCATCAAATGTCTCTAGGGTGTTCACATCGACTTTGTGATTCACATTCTCGACATAGCCATAAACTAATTTACTGCCCATTTTAATGGCATATTCACGATCGACATGTAATGGCTCTTCAGTCATCCACACCACATCGGCCTCAAAATTGCTGCTTGATAATGGCAGTTCATGAGGGCGAACTAGCATGTCACCACGGCTAATATCAATTTCATCTTCTAAGGTGATAGTGATTGCCATGCCGATAGTGGCTTTTTCAAGCTCGCCATCAAAGGTCACTATAGATTTAACTTTACTTTCTTTACCTGAAGGCAAGGTTTTGACGGTATCACCAACGCGGATATCGCCCGATGCAACCGTGCCACAAAAACCGCGAAAATCCAGATTTGGACGATTAACGTATTGCACTTGCATACGAAATGGGTGGGTTTTATCTTTGGCAACCGTCACGGTATTTAACAGTTTCATCATGGTTGAACCCGGGTACCAAGTCATGTTGGCACTCTCGTTGACGACATTGTCGCCCTTTAATGCTGAAATCGGCACAAAGCGAATATCGTTAAACTGCAGGTTTTCAGCAAACTCACGATAGTCTTTCTTAATATTTTGATAAACGCTTTGGTCGTAATCCACCGCGTCCATTTTATTGATGGCAATAATGACGTGCTTAATACCCAACTGAGAGCAAATAAAGCTGTGACGGCGAGTTTGTACTTGCACCCCATGCCTTGCATCAATCAAAATAATCGCTAAATCAGCAGTCGAAGCGCCCGTTGCCATATTGCGGGTATATTGCTCATGACCTGGGGTATCTGCAATAATAAATTTACGTTGCTCGGTGGCAAAATAGCGATAAGCCACATCAATGGTAATACCTTGCTCACGCTCAGACTGCAGGCCATCAACCAATAAGGCTAAATCGAACGACTCATCGGTGGTATTAAAGCGTTTTGAGTCTTTTTCAATGGCCGCCATTTGATCTTCAAAAATCATTTTACTGTCATACAACAAACGACCAATAAGGGTCGATTTACCATCATCAACACTGCCACAGGTTAAAATGCGCAGCATATCTTTATTTTCATGGACGTTTAAATAAGCTTCAATATCTGAAGCGATTAAAGCGGTATTAGACATCATAAATTCCTTAAGCTAACGCGCTGCTCTGAGCGTATATTCAACTGCAGCAACACATTGGTAATGTAATGGTTCAAATAATCAGAAGTGCCAAACACTTCATAAAAATGAGGTTTTAAAAAGCTTAGAAATACCCTTCCATTTTTTTCTTTTCCATTGAACCGGATGAATCATTATCAATCACTCGTCCTTGACGCTCAGATGTTGTACAAAGCAGCATCTCTTGAATAATCTCAGGTAAGCTTTGTGCAACCGACTCAACTGCGCCAGTGAGTGGATAGCAACCTAATGTTCTAAAGCGCACCATCTTATGCTCAATGACTTCGCCTTCTTCAAGCTCCATTCGGTCATCATCAACCATGATTAAGGTGCCATCACGCTCTAAAACTGGTCTTTCTGCAGCTAAATAAAGCGATGGGATTTCAATACCTTCAAGATAAATATATTGCCAGATATCTAATTCAGTCCAATTTGATAATGGGAAAACGCGAATGCTTTCGCCTTTATCCACTTTACCGTTATAAATATTCCATAACTCAGGACGTTGGTTTTTAGGGTCCCATCTGTGCTTGTTATCGCGAAAAGAATACACACGCTCTTTGGCACGGGATTTTTCTTCATCACGACGTGCACCGCCAAAAGCAGCATCAAAACCATGCATATCTAACGCTTGCTTTAAGCCCTCAGTTTTCATGATGTCGGTGTGCTTAGCACTACCATGAACAAACGGGCTACAGCCCATTTCTAAACCGCGAGGGTTTTTATGAACGATTAAGTCAAAGCCGTACTTTTCGGCCATTTGATCACGAAAAGCAATCATCTCTTTAAACTTCCAGTTGGTATCAACATGCATCAAAGGAAAAGGAATTTTGCCGGGATAGAAAGCTTTACGCGCAAGGTGCAATAAAACCGAGGAGTCTTTACCTACCGAGTAGAGCATGACAGGGTTATCAAATTCTGCGGCGACTTCACGCATAATTTGAATGGATTCTGCTTCAAGTTGCTTTAAATGAGTCAATTGTGTCGACATATCTATTCCAATAAACCTTTAATAATTCATACGCTTTAAACAGACAAATGATGATCCGTCTCATAACGATGATTGTTAATCCAAAGTTGCATGCAATCATATTACCAGTATCAACTGATAGTAAAAGTTATTAATGAAGGGTTAAGTATAACAAAAAGGAATAAAAAGGATGAAAAGGTTTGTTTGGAATAATGATCTAAAAAGTAATAACTAACTCCTCCAATCATCTAAGTGGTAGAGAGTGACAACTGAAAAGCTAACTGCGAAAGGTTAGATGTTAACCAAAGACACTGGGAGGATTAGGCCGATTAATGAGTTAGCATTTGTGTAGCCGATTACTTAAGCTGAGCTTGAGCAAAATCTGTAAACCGTTATAAATACTCTTAAAAAAAGTTATAAAACATCAATATCGAGATTTCTAATCAAAGTTTTAATTGATACTTGCCAATCACAAGCATCGATACCCCAAGCCATTTTTATCTGCTGGCAATCAAGCACACTGTAGGGTGGCCGCTTGGCAGGCAAAGGATAGTCCTGAGTATCAATCCCCTTGAGTGTAGGAACTGTTAGTAACTTAGCTTGTACACTTGCTTCATCGACAATGGCTTTTGCTAAACCATACCAGCTGGTAGCTGTATCGCCGCAGTAATGAAAAGTGCCCCAAACTGTTTTACCCTGCTGAATTTGCGCAGCGATGTTTAATATCGCTTTGGCTAAATCCCCCGCATAAGTAGGACAACCTATTTGATCGGCCACCATCGCCAGAGTCGGTTTAGTTTTGGCTAATCTCAGCACCGTTTTAGCAAAGTTATGCCCAAATTCGCTTATCAGCCAAGACGTTCGAATGATAATGTGCTGCGGCAGAATATCAGTAATCAATTGCTCGCCGCGCCACTTAGACTCGCCATAAATATTCAGCGGATTTGGCACAGCAGTTTCAGAATATGGGCTTGGACTGTTTTCAATTGCAGTTTCAATAGCAGTGTTAGAGGCGGTTGCAAAGGTTGCTTCAAGGCCACCAGCAAGCTTGGGCTCATCTACAGGCAGCGCTGAACTTGCAGCTTGAGATGGCAGCCTGCCACTTTTGCCATCAAACACATAATCGGTTGAGATATGAATAAGTGGAATAGATGCTTTTAGCGCCGCTAAGGCAAGATTCTTCGCCCCTGTGGCATTCACATCACCAGCAAGCTGCTGATGTGTTTCAGCCTGGTCCACTTGGGTGTAGGCGGCGCAATTGATGATTAAATCGGGTTTAAGCCTATCAATCATTTCCATGACCGCATTAGCGTCACTGATCTCTAAATCTGATTTATCTGCCGTGAGAAGTTGTAGCTCATTTGGCATGCATTGAGATGACAAGTCGGTGTTAATTTTACAGTGGCTCTCTCTGTTGTTCTCTCTGTTAAGAGCTCTGCTAATAATTCTAGAATAGTTGCCATTATTCTTGGCTAAAAAGGCATTATGATCTGCAATGCAGCGCCTAATACTCAATCCTAACTGACCATTAGCGCCTGTTAATAACAGCTTCACTTTGTGATGTCCGGCTTTAAGGTTAACGCCTGCTCATTGTGCATTGCTTTTAACGCCTGAAAAGATAACCCTTGTTGATCTTTAGCAGATTGAATGACCTCCCTAATAGGCCAATTAATGGCTAAGTCAGCATCGTCCCAGCTAAGACAAGCTTCATTTTTAGGGTCATAATAATCGCTACATTTGTATTCAACATCACAACACGCTTCTAAAGCAACAAAGCCATGGGCAAAGCCTTCTGGCACCCACAATTGTCGCTGGTTGGTCTCAGATAACTCAACCCCAACCCAAGCGCCATAAGTTGATGACTGTGGGCGGATATCAACAACCACATCAAACACCTTGCCTCTAACGACTCTCACTAATTTAGCTTGCGGCTTCTGGGTTTGAAAATGAAGCCCTCTAAGCACACCATAATGTGAGCGTGAATAGTTATCCTGCACCAAGGGTTTATTGGTGTTCAGCAATTGCTGATAACGTTGCTGCTGAAAGGTTTCCATAAAAAAGCCACGTTCATCTTCAAACACTTGAGGCTCAATGATTTTGACATCAGAAATGGTAGTATCAATAACCTTCATCAACGATGTTCCTCTACGAGTTGGCTTAGGTAAGTGCCATATGCCGTTTTTTGATGAAATTGTGCTTGTTGCGCTAACTCATCAACAGATAACCAACCATTAATGAAACCGATTTCTTCAAGACAGGCCACCTTTAAGCCTTGGCGTTTCTCAATGGTCTGCACAAAATGACTCGCTTCAAGCAGTGCATCATGGGTTCCGGTATCAAGCCAAGCAAACCCTCGCCCTAATATATCCACAGTTAAGGCTTTTTTAGCCAGATAAGCCATGTTCACATCGGTAATTTCAAGCTCACCTCTTAATGAGGGTGTAATACTTTTAGCAATGGATACGACCTCATTATCGTAAAAATAAAGCCCTGTAACGGCAAAGTTGGTTTTAGGGACGGTCGGTTTTTCTTCAATACTTAGGGCAATGCCATTATCGTCAAAATCAATGACCCCAAATCGCGCGGGATCGCTAACATGATAGCCAAATACGGTTGCACCAGACGCTTTGGCTGTAGCTTGTTTTAGCTTTTCAGTAAAGTTTTGCCCATAGAAAATATTATCGCCTAACACTAATGCCACGTTACTATCACCAATAAACTGCTCACCAATGATAAACGCCTGCGCTAAACCCTCTGGCGCTGCTTGCTCTGCATAACTGAGCTTAATACCAAAGCGTTCACCGTTGCCTAATAAGCGTTTAAAGCTGGGCAGATCTTCAGAGGTTGAGATCAGTAAAATGTCATTAATACCCGCCAGCATGAGTACCGATAAGGGATAATAAATCATCGGCTTATCATAGACAGGTAATAACTGTTTAGAGGTGCCAAGGGTTAGCGGAAATAAGCGACTGCCCGTGCCACCCGCTAATATAATGCCTTTATACTGTGCAGAAGTGATGGGCTGCACAGCGCTTAAACTACTCATTGATATTTCCATTAGCGAGCCCAAGTCTGTTAAGGCGGTAGTCACCAGTTAAGATCTGTTGCCACCAGCTAGGATTATCGATGTACCATTTAACCGTTGCAGCTAACCCCAAATGAAAATCATGTTCAGGTTGCCAACCTAATTGTGATTGAATTTTTGATGCATTAATGGCATAGCGACTATCATGACCGGGCCTATCGTCAACATAGGTAATTAACTCAGCATAAGATTGGCAGCCTTGCTTAGCCTCTGGTGCCAATTGCTCTAATAGCGCACATATGCTGTTAACCACATCAATATTGGTCACTTGATTAAGACCACCAATATTATAGCTTTGGCCTACTTCGCCATGTGTCAGCACTTGATAAAGCCCGCGAACATGATCCTCTACATGTAACCAGTCCCTTACTTGCAGGCCATTACCGTAAACGGTTAACGGCTTACCCGCTAAGGCATTTAAAATGGTGTGGGGGATCAATTTTTCAGGAAATTGGTAAGGACCATAATTGTTTGAGCAATGACTAACCAGCACTGGCAAACCATAAGTACGCTGCCAAGCATTGACCAAATGATCGGAAGAAGCTTTTGAGGCAGAATAAGGCGAGCTTGGTTTATATGACGTCTGCTCAGAAAATGGCAGTTCATCACTATCTAAGTCACCAAAAACCTCATCGGTTGAAATATGATGAAATCGAAACGCAGTTTTAGCATCAGTTGCTAGCGTGTTCCAATACTCACGGCACACTTCAAGCAATGTGAATGTCCCGATGATATTGGTTTGCATAAAAGCACTGGCATTATCAATGGAGCGATCCACATGACTTTCTGCAGCAAGGTGCATTACCGCTGTCGGTTTAAACTTGGCAAAAACCTGTTTTAGACTATTGGCATCACAAATATCTGCATGAACGAAGTGATATCGTTCTGAGTTCGCGATATCTTTTAATGAATCAAGGTTACCTGAGTAACTTAAGGCATCAAGATTCACGATAGATTCTTGAGTATGAGCTAACAAGTAACGTATTAAGGTGCTACCGATAAAACCTGCACCACCTGTGATTAAAATCATACTCAGTAAACCTTCAACATTAAAATGACCTTTAAAGCGCTTGTATCAAAGTACTTATATCAAAGTGCTTTAAAGGTATTATACGCCAATTATCAATAGAAATTGATGCCTAGCGCATAACAAAAATGCCAGAGTATCAATACTCTGGCATTTAATAGCATAGATAAATCTACCCTGATTGATAAGACAAATTATTAACTTGCCGCTTTAACCACATCCGCAATTGATTGCGCCTGGGTTTGGGTCATATCCGCATCGGTTGATTCAACCATTACACGGATTAATGGCTCAGTACCCGATTTACGCAATAACACACGGCCATTATCACCCATCACTTGCTCAGCAGCGGTTACTGCTTGCTGCACGGCATCAGAGGCAATAATTTCATCGGCGTTGTTGGCACTTAAGCGCACATTGATCAGCACTTGCGGCAGTTTTGTCATACCTGACTTAACTTCAGCTAAGCTTTTACCTGACTCAATTACAGCATCAAGCACTTGCAGCGATGCCACAATACCATCACCCGTGGTGGTATGTTTAAGGCTTAAGATATGGCCTGAGCCTTCGCCGCCAAGCAACCAACCGGTTTCTTTAAGCTGCTCAACCACGTAGCGATCGCCCACTTTAGCGCGAATAAAGGGAATATCCATTTCTTTAAGTGCCAGCTCTAAACCTAGGTTTGACATCAAGGTACCGACAACACCGCCATTTAACTCACCAGCTTGTTGAAACGCTTGCGCTAAAATAAAGATGATTTCATCGCCATCAACCACATGGCCGTTATGATCAACAAACAACACCCTGTCAGCATCGCCATCTAAGGCAATACCTAAGTCAGCCTCATGCACCATCACTGCAGTTTGCAGGCTATCAAGGTGGGTTGCGCCACAGCGTTCATTAATGTTTAACCCATCTGGTTTATCATTAATGCTGATCACTTCAGCGCCGAGCTCAGCATACACTTCTTTAGCGATGTGATACGCTGCGCCATTAGCCGAATCAACCACAATTTTTAATCCTGCAAGGGACTTATTCTTATCGAAAGTACCTTTACAAAACTCAATATAACGCCCAGCAGCATCAGCAATACGGCGCACTTTACCCAACTTTGCCGAGTCCACACACGACATTGCGCCATGATTAATGGCTTGATCAAGTAAGTGTTCAATTTCTAATTCTTGAGCATCGTTAAGCTTGGTACCCGAGTTTGAGAACAGCTTAATACCGTTATCGTAATAAGGGTTATGGGATGCACTGATCACCACCCCTGCATCGGCTCTAAAAGTCGAAGTTAAATACGCGATAGCCGGTGTTGGCATCGGGCCAACTAACGCGCAATTAATGCCCGCAGCAGAAAAGCCGGCTTCCATGGCGGTTTCTAACATATAACCACTAATACGAGTATCTTTACCAATAATGACTTCTTTGGTGCCTGCTGACGCTAAAACCGTCCCTGCAGCCCAACCTAATTTCATCGCAAAAGACGGATTTATCGGAAACTCACCCACCTTTCCTCGCACACCATCAGTGCCAAAATATTTACGAGACATAACAACTCCAAAACCAACAGTCCATGTTGGTATAAAACAAAAGTAAGGTCACTTTTTCAAGTGGAGGCAAATTATATACGAAAAGCCCGCGCATTTACTCATCTAATTGTGACATTTTTAAGCCACAGCAATCTTTATTGGATTTTGTGGGTTAAAGCAAAGCAGCAAAGTGATTTGGTGCAGCCATACTGGTATTTAAAGAGTTCAAATATATAAAATAGTGATTATGTAGTGCTGTTATCTTTAATGGATGAAGAAATCTGGGAGGGTGTAACAGTCTCTAAAAAGGCGTGGCTACTTATATGAAATATTACAACTAGAACGGCTACATTCCGCTAATGGTGATCTGTCATCAGTAGCGTTTGAAAATTCCCAACTAAAAGTGTCCAGTTTGGGTTGACCAGTACATATATATTACCCACAAAAAAGCGGCCAATTTAGTTTGGCCGCTCAACTAGATTAATAATGAAAACTTAATGGCTTAACTTTAGTCCACTTCAAATCTTAAATTTTCAGTAAAGCCATAGTTATTTTTATTACCCGCAAAATCTTCGACATTTAATTCAGTCAATCCCCAAGTACCAGGTGCAGAACCTACAGGAAGAATAGTTTCAAAAATATACTGGATTGGCGTTGTGGCATCACACTCTTCCATTGTTTCCTGAGCATGTTCATGACAACTAAAATACCTAGAGTGCTTATTTGGTGAGTAACCCGCTAAGCCCGTTGATGAATCACCATGCCAATAATGAAACTCTTGACCTTGTGGATTTCTTAAACGAATACCAGAAATTGCAAGTCCTGATGCATGAGATAAAGGTTGATCTTCGTATGCCCAGTAATAGATCCGCACACGTGTTTCACCATTAGGATTTTCAGGATTTAATGGCTCGCCAACGATTCTCAGGCAACGCTCCTCCAAATCATCAGTTGCACAAGCTTGTGCATCTACAATTGGCGCTTCAACATCTGGTGTACTTCCCCCAAGCCAAAGCGAAACAGGACTTTCGTATGTTGGATGATCGAACGAAAAATCAGCTCTGCCATGATTTAATGCACTGTCTTTCATCTTTACAAACGCTGGAGAATACTCTCCAGGCGCAATGAAACGGGTAACTAGCCAGTTAATCTCGCATAAATGTGTCGCACCAGGAACATCAACACGCGGAACATCCATGGCATATAGATCATTACTATATAATCCCCATTCCCTATCAGCATCAATATTGGCAACCCTGGTAAAGCAGTTACCACCTTCCATTGAACGATCTTCATTGATTAACCATGACATCTGTAATATCTGTTCATCATCAGCTATCTCAAACGGAATATTTTCCGACTCATGGTTATACAATTTCAAGTTCATACTATTTGCGACATATTCAGGCGGCGTATAGTCAGCGTCAGGGTTATTGACATATAAACGCCAGCCATAATCTGAACTACTGAACTTTTCAATACGTCGATTACCAACCTGATCTGTCACGACAATTTCTGCTGGTGTCCACCAGCCAGATGCAGCCATCGATGGCAGTGTGAACTCAGCATATAATTCTGAGTCCACACTCCCGTTCACAGGTGAGAAATATTGGTCACGATAAGTTCCAATAGGGCTTATTAAACGCATGTAAGCTTTGGCGGCACCGTCAAAACAATACTTATCATCAACATCACCACAATCTTCATTGACATGTAACCCAAGTTTAACCTTAACTTGTTTATCATCAGAGGGGCCACCATCAACAGTGATACTCACCTCATTAATTTTCCCAGGATAAATATAGTCTGGGTATAAATTAAGAACTTCAAAAGTTAAATCTGGACGGATAACACTTAGATATATTGTGCCCTGCATAATATAGTCGCGGATAAACTCATATTTAGGCAACGATCTTGAACGAAGCATATCTGGGTTTGTCAAAAAGAAAGCTAGGCTTTCAGCCATGTCTTCATTTGGGTTAAGTTTGGCGGCATACGCTGTCACGAACTCTGTTGTGCTACAAGATGCCCAAGCTTTCTCTATAACCGGTTCACCTTGAAGCGGCTGATGATCATGAGTTTCTGTTTTTTCTTCCAATGTAATAGGATCTACATTGTGTGGCGTCCATTTATGACGATCTTCCGCCCATCCAGCACAATCAGCATCGCCATCTCCTGGCATATACCAACCAGATTGCTTTAACCACTCATATTTTAACTCTGTACTAAAAACAAAGTCCCACATAAAGTGCGCTTTTTCATGAATGATTAAACGTTGAACATCTGCAACCGCGCCCTGATCAAAGGCTGATTCCATATACTCAATATAGTTTGCAGAAGTCCAAGCTACTGCCGCAGCTTGCTCGTATAAAGGGTGAAGCAATCCATTTCGACGCCTTAATAAGTAACGAAGACCACCATCATCATTCGGAAAGCTTATATCTTGCATGCCTGATGGAAATTCCTCGAACATAGCAATGATTTCGATTAATTCAGAAGGCTGAAACATCTGCCAAATTCCTGCTGAACGATCTTCATCGATAACTGGTACAGTCTCATATAGGCCTTCAAAATATTCATCTGTAGCAATCTTAATCCCATAACGGCGTTTTATGATATCTGCCGCCAAAACGATATCATTTCCGTTATCAGTTAAAAATCGCACACCTGCTTTAAATAATCTGTTTGAGAAAAAACGACCTTTTTTGCCATCAACAGTCGCAACCATAGGTGAAGCATATGTAAAGCTTGCTTTATCAATTCTTACAAGCGGCGGCATTCCTTCACGTTTGATAATTTCAATATCATTATGAATATAGTCATCTGTTAATTCCCAGTGGCTTTCAAACCTACGAGTATTATCCTCTTGGCTTAAAGAAGGTAAATCTTCAAGACCAGTTCTAAGCAGCGATTCCAGCAATCGATAGGCATGCTCTGGTGTCCAATTAACATCTGTATCTTGTAAACTGATACCAAACATTTTAACCAGATTAATACTGGCATGTGAATCTACGTCACTAAAATCAGGGCCAATAATTTCAATTGGTAGTGGCTCATTAATATAAGAAGAATGCTCCTCTCCTGAGACACTTACATCCTCAGACCAATAATAAGTGAACTTATCTTGTTCTAGGCCATCAATCACATCACCATTAAAAGTGATATGCTTACCTGTTGAAATAATAGTTGAAGAACCTGTTTGTAAGTTAGATTCCGAAAAAGTTAGATCGCCATTTTCATGTTTAAATCGATATCCAGACTGACTTACCGATACAATATACTCTTGGTCTTTGTTAAGTCCTGTAAACTGGAATTCACCATCAGGTCCTATTGTTGATGTTGCTAATAACTCTTCACCATCGGCAGAAGCTAAAACAGCTATTGCTGAACGATCTGAATCATAGTTATTCAACGTACCGATAATTTCAGTATCAGGAACAAAAATTGGATCAGTAAGAGGTTTATCACCTCCACCCGGATTTTTATC
>NZ_JBFRKG010000036.1:17052-70031 GCF_041469325.1 Shewanella sp. 10N.286.51.B8 | reverse complement strand
GAAGTATTTAGTCCTTTGGCCATCAGTAAATGAATTTTGGTGTTGGCAACTCACGAAGGCGTTATGTTATAAATTTAGAGTAATGGGTGGCTTTATATTTTTGGGAGACACAAAATTTAGAGAATGGCTAGTTGATAAAAGGTCAGAATAATGTTTATTCTGACCTTTTATCTGTTCAAATTAAATAGCTTTATATGTGTCTTGTTGATGAAAGAATTTAGTAAGCACCAAGGATTGAAATAAACTCGTCACGCTAGATGTAGCCCAATATAAACCGATAGCGGATGGAAAGCTTATTAAGGTAACAACACAAATAATAGCGGGGATTATAAGCAACAAAGTACTGGTCTGCTCCGCGCTACCTGGCATCATAGTCATAGAAAAGTATGTAATAACGCCAACAAGCAATGCCAGTGCAACATCAGGTTTTGCAATGTTAGCAATCCAAGCAAATTTACTATTAAACACTATCTGTTGAAGGGCTTGGAACATGCATAACCCAAAAGCACCCTGACTGACAATATTAACTGCACTGCTTTTATCCAGAATTTTAATATTGTGTTTTTTATATAGTGCCATTGTACATTTAGCTATTTCATTTGGTTTGTCTTTATATATTGTTTTTATTTCTTCTAACTCTGGTTTTATTGCAGATATCGCTTTTTTATTTCTATACATATTCGCCATAGCTAAAACGTTAATAGGCATTAAAGCTAAGCGGCCAATTAGAGTAAACAATATTATTGCTACGGCCTCAGTCACACCAACTTCGTTAGTAAAAAAACCAATAGTTTGTACAATAAAACTGGTGAAAAAATTCCAAATATCCATTTACACTTCCTTGTTTGACATATTATGTCTAAGTTAGCTTTTGAGACATATTATGTCAATTGTTTTTTATTTGACCATTTAGTGAATGAAATATGCAGGAACTAAGAAAGCCTTCAATTTTTACAGAGATGACTTAACAACTTATTGGGCTGGATTTAGACTAAGAAAAAGGTAAAAGGCTCTGATCTCGACGTGATTTACGTTAAGCGCATTGGTTAAGTTATGGGAAACACATAGCTTCAATTTAACTTATTGCCTGCCGCAGGCCTATGTGCATATACAACTGCGAGACGCTGCAAGTACATCCTTGTAAGCTCTGCCAAAACGTCCCTGTTTTGGAAGCTCGCTGCTGCATCTACACCGGAATTTTCATATCTTCGATTTAACTTTATATATTGCGTTTAGTAACAGCGAAAAAAGTTGAATATCTATTTGTCTCTGGCTCAACTTTAATTGAGGCATCGAGAAAAGGCCGTGAGCTTGGCATGGATGCCAAGCTAGCTTTCGTTGGGCCAGGGAAGGCCCATCGGAAGCGTTAGGTTTTTTCGACAATGACCGAAGCCATCTACAAACGAAGTCAAAAGCTGGATTAATCCCCATCGAAAATCATGCGTTTTTCAGCATTTTTCGTCTGGGGCGCTGAGGGATTGTTAAGGGGGACAAGCGCTTTTCCCCTTGGCTCTGGTGTGGGCGAAGCACCACGACTTTGATCTAATCATTAATCTAAACGAAGTTTAGAAATAAACAGACCCATCTTAACCTTCCTAAATTAGCGCTTAAGCAACCGTTGATGAAACACCATTTGTGTCACCGATAAATGTTGGTATTGAAGCGTAATAAAATGTTCACTAAAAGTCTGAAAGTTACCAGTCAACCCTCATTAGATTTACTTCATTATTTAATAAGCGTTATTCCACACTTTGGCACTAATGCCAAAATGCTACCGCTGTCACTTTAAACACAATTATGGAACCAAGATTTAACTTACTGATTACAGTTTTGGTGTTTTTTGTAAACCCTATAGCAACCCTCGTTTTGGAATTGGTTCCAGTTTTATGATCACATCATTGATTACACATAGTTTCTCGGCGAGGTGTCTTCTTTAAAACCCCAATTATTAGAGAAGGTTTTTTTAACAATAAAAATAATGGTGATGTGATGAAAAAACGTTTATTCGGAATCAATAACAACTCAGTAAAGAGTCAATTTAATAATACTAAAATAGGATTGAGTTTAATTGGAGTATTGGTCGCTAGTGCGCTTTCAGTGACAGGTGCAAACGCGTCAGTTATTGAAAATACCGATGTACACTTTGGTGGTTACATTAAAGTCGACACTATGTTTAGTGATTATAGTAATGGTGCTCCTGGTTCTGGGTCGATTTCTAGACAGTTTTATGTACCTGGGACAATATATGGCGTAGAGGGTAACGGTAATCAGGTGGTTGATTTTCAGGCGAGAGAAACGCGATTTAACTTTAAAACGATTACCGATATTGATGACCATAAGTTAACCGGCTTTATCGAACTGGATTTTATGACTCATGCTGACGGTAACGAACGTGTGTCAAACAGCTATTCGCCACGTATTCGTCATGCATTTGTGAGTTTTGATAATTGGACTGTTGGTCAATCATGGACCACTTTTCAAAATCCAGCCGCTTTACCTGAGAACCTCGATTTTGTTGGCGCTGCAGAAGGCACCCCATTTGTACGTCAAACTCAAATACGCTATACCAATGGCGGCTTTCAATTATCTGTAGAAAACCCTGAAGCCACCTTAAATGGTTACCAAAGCCCTAGCCGAATTCTGAGCGGTAGTGGCATGGTACCTGATGTTGTTGCACGCTATAACTTCAAAACAGAGGCTGGTGCTAAATTGTCTGTTGCTGGTATTGCAAGGCAACTCAATATTGAAACTCGCATTAGCGATACTCAATTTGATGCAACGGCTTTGGGTTACGGCGTTAGTTTTAGCGGTATTTTACCCGTAGGTGCAGATGATATTAAATTTACTGCGACTTATGGTGAAGGTCTTGGCCGATATATGGCGCTCAATTATGTCAATGCGGGAGTTATCGATGCCGATGGCGATATTGAGGCGATTACCTCTTATGGTGGTTTTATTGCTTATCGCCATTGGTGGAATGACCAATGGCGTACCAGTGTGACAGCGTCAGCGTTTAGCGCGGATAATGATGTCAGCTTGATGGGCGAAAATGTTAATAAAGACTCATATTCTGGCTATGTGAATTTACTTTATTCACCAGTGAAACCATTAACTGTGGGTGTTGAATATATGTACGCTAAAAACAGTAAAGAAAACGGTATTGAAGGCGAACTTAATCGGGTGATGTTTTCTGCTAAATACGTGCTTTAGTTTACTTATAATTAGTGAGAATAGATATATAGCGAGAACAGAGACATAGCATGAGCCTGACAGCAGTCAGGCTCGATTTTAAGTACGTTTACAGGCCGATAGTAAGTGCTAGCCTTGTTATATACTATGTTAAAAATAATCAAATGGCCTTTGATTACCACATTAATTCATTAAATTCCTTTTCAGCTTACTAAAATAGCGTTTAAACAACCTTTGGTGCAAAACAACTTGTTTAGCGCTCAAAGGTTGATATTGCAAGGCTATAAAGTGTTCAGTCATTTTGTCAAAATTAGCCACCAGTTGTGGTTGCTGCTCACTAAATGCTTGCTGAATAAACTGGGCATAAGCTTGTGGTGGCATCGCATCACGTTGAAATCCTTTATTCGCAAGCTTTGCGCAAATAAGGTTATAGCGTTTGATGCAAGGATCTTGTTTGGGCTGCAGTTTAAACACGCCAGCAAAATAGGCAATGATAAGGGCAATGATGATAAAGCAGATGATCATCATAATAGCCACTTTACTGCTGCTGACATTGCCAAGGAGTTTGGCTAATACTTGTTGCTGGCGTTGCTCATCAAAACCCAGTACCCACACACTCCAGTAAAAATCGATGCTCGCCAGTTGCAGGCGAATATTGTTTAACCACGGAATATTTTTGACCTGTAAACTGGTAAATAGGCTGTCTTGTAAGTAACTGTCTTGGCCTGTAAACGTGGCATCAAAGCCGTCTAATACTCGCTCTGGGGCAATCATGGCGGTGGGGTCAAACCTTACCCAGCCTTGGCCTTCAAGCCAAACTTCAGTCCATGCATGGGCCATGTATTGATAGATGCTGTAATAACCGGCTTTGGGGTTATATTCGCCGCCTTGGTAACCGGTGACCATTCTGGCAGGTATGCCACTTGAACGGGCGAGAAATACTAGCGCTGAAGCGTAGTGGGAGCAAAAGCCTGCTTGGTTAGTAAATAAAAAGTCATCTACTTGCTGTTGGCCAAGCTTTGGCGGGCTTAAGGTGTAGTAAAAAGCCTGCTCAGCAAAGTAACCCATCATGGCATTGATGCGGGCTGCTGGCTGTGGGTAATCCTTAGCAAATTGGGCTGCCAACTGGCGAGTTTGTGGATTGCTATTATTAGGAATGGCCAAATTTATCTTGCTGATGTCTGGCGCGAGTTTGGCATCAAGAGCGCTACTTGGATAAGAGCTCACTTGGTAACTTAAGCGTTGATCAATGTTGCGCAGTGAGAATAGCCTAAAGTCGGATAACTCGACAATGTGCTCAGATTGACTAAAAGCCTGATCTAAACCAAACAACCATTTTTGATAGGTCGGCTCGGTGATCACTTGATAAATTAATGGCGCAGTAAGACCTGCTGAATTGGGCTTAGCGCGCTTAGGTTTATTGCCATAGGCGCTACGTTGTTCATTTTTACGATAAGGCGACTGACTCCAGCGTTGACCATCGTAGTTTTCCATGACCAGTGTGCGCCAGTACAGTTGCTCATTGCTAATGAGTTGCTGCTTATCGGTGTTATTGAGTTCATTTTCAAAACCGACTCTAAATGCCAAATTCGGCGAGCGGGTTAACTTACTAATATCCCCTAATGCAATTTCATCTGACAGGCCGGTAGTAGCATTTTTCATGCTGGGGGCTAACCACAATGGTGGCAGCCTTGGAAACACCACAAAAAGCAGTATGGCTAAGGGTAGGCTTTGGGCAAATAATTTCACCCCGAAGCGAAAGTTTACCTTGCGACTTGAATGCTGATAAATGCTGATCAGCACACAGTTATTAATGATGGCGACAAAGCTCAGTTGTAGAGTGTCGAGTATGGATTGGCGATCTAATAACGCAAAGCCTATTAAGAAAAAGCCCACCAAGACCACGACTTTAACATCGCGCACTTGGCGCATTTCGATGTATTTAAGGGCATAGCCTAGCAGGAGCAAATTGACTAATGCGTTAAGTAAACCAATTTCCTGTGACACTAAAGCCAAGGTGACAGCGGCGCCAATGGCTAGCCCTGTGACTAATACTTTAGGCGGCGCCGCTACCTTGCCAAGGTAAATTCCCACACGCCACACAAAGCAAATGGCGCAAATGCCGATGCTCCATAAGGTGGCATGCTGGTATAACGGTGATAGCACCAATACATTGGTAATTAATAACCAAAATAGGGTATTACGACCAATGTTCTCATTAAATGGATCATTTAACTGATGTTTTAACGCCTCTGAGCCTTGGGTCATTTTCTGTTCCCCACTGGGTGTTTATCAGTAAATGCTGACGTTGACTCAGGTGTAACTCTTGGTTCTGTTGTAATTGCTGGCTTAGCTACTGAACCATAAAGCGCAATCATTTGCTGACATTGTTTTCTGTGTGACTCGCCACTGTCTTGTTCGATAATTTGTTGGTTTAATGCCAAGCCAAAAACTTGCTGCGATTGAGATAAGGCGTTGACTTGCCACGCCAGCTTACTGAGTTTTTGTTCAAGACTATCACCGAGGGTGTCGTCTAAACTTAGCCACACCGGTTTGCCTTCAGGTTGGGCAAATTCTTTTGTTAGCATTCCGCGCCCTTGTGCCCATTGCTTCCACGCCACTTGTTTAAGTGACTCACCTTCAACGAAGGTTTTAAGGCCTTTATAGTCATCAACCCCTGGTTGTAATTTACCGTGTTCAAATTCGGTTTGATTGTCATTATCTAAACTGGTTAACGATACATGGGTGGCCAGCGGCGCGGCATAAATAATATGCTGGATATTTAAATCCACATAGGACCAAGTGTTAAATAACCCCAGTGGGAAACTGGATGAGACGCGAATTCTACCGGGGTTAACTAGGCCTCTGGATTGCGCGGTACAGCTGACGCTGGTATCGACGCCTTCAGCGACATCGGTAATGCGGCTATGGCGCTCATTAGGTAGATTCAAGCAAATTTGCTGGTGGCTGGTTTGGCTGTTGTCTTTGTTGATTTTACTGGATAATACAATCGGAAAGGCCAAGTTTTGGTTGGCATAAGTCTCAGGCGGGGTTAATGCTGTTAAGGTTAAACCTGCAAGATTTTTATAGCTGTAAATAATGCAACTATGGAACACACTGGCCAGCAATAAACTTAAGCCGATCACCAAATTGTTTTGATAGTTGGTGCCAAATAAATACAGCACCACTATCAGCACAAACCAAGCGACGCCAAAGCCACTGGGTAAAATAAAAATACTTTTATGGCTTAAGGTAATTTGTTTGTTCGCCGGTATTCGCTTATCTAGCCACTTTGACCAGCGCTGCTTAATCGCGGCGGGGATCAAGCGTGAATACCATTTTTTTGCTGCCTTGGAATTATTCATCTGCAATTAATTTCTGCTTAGCTTATTGGGTTAACGCGTGCGAGAATTTGATCTGACAGCGCTTGCCCCTGCAGTTGGCTATTGGTTCTTATGCGGTGCTCTGCTACGCAATGAAATACGGCCTGAATATCTTCTGGTACCACATAATTACGATGATTTAATAGCGCCCAGGCTTTAGCTGCGTCTAGCAGTGCAATACTGGCCCGAGGCGATAGCCCATTGCCATCGATTTGCTGACGAGAGTATTGGGCAAGATTGATCAAATACTTAAGCACAGCATCAGAGGCACTGACTTTTTGTACTTGTTGTTGCAAGCTCATTAGCTCGGTTGGGCTTAAGCATTGTGTGAGCGGCGGGGCATCGCTGCGCTGATGTAGTCCTTTTAGCATGGCTAACTCAGCATGTTCATCTGGGTAGCCAATAGAAATGCGCATCATAAAGCGGTCAAGTTGCGATTCAGGCAGCGGGAACGTCCCTGATTGCTCAATGGGGTTTTGGGTAGCGATAACAAAAAAAGGCTGTGGCAATGTGTGTGTTTCACCATCAATGGTGATTTGTCTTTCTGCCATGGCTTCAAGTAAGGCACTTTGGGTTTTAGGGCTGGCGCGGTTGATTTCATCGGCTAATAACATTTGATTAAAAATCGGCCCTGGGTGAAATTCAAACAGTTGATTTTGTTGCTGGTAAATGGATACCCCTAGAATATCAGCGGGTAACATGTCACTGGTAAATTGAATACGTTGATAGCTCATGCCCATTGAGGTGGCTAAGGCCTGAGAAAGACTGGTTTTACCCATGCCAGGTAAATCTTCAATCAGTAAATGACCTTTAGCGAGAATGCAGGCTAGCGCCAGTTTGATTTGCTCAGGCTTACCTAATAATACCGTTTCTAATTGGCTTAACAGCGATTGTAGTTTTGTTGCTGACACTAAACACTCCGTTAGTTAACAAAAAGGGCCTAATTAAGCTATTTTGCTAACAAGTACATCGAATGGCTTACGTTAACCTGCCAAAGATAATAAAGGAAGATATTCAGTGATAAAAAATGATAGCTAAACTCTGTGATGAGTTTAACTATCGTGGCAGTGAGTTATCGGTTTCGAACACTACTCACGACAGCCTTAGTAAGTCTTAAGCGGCGTTAAAGTGGCTAAGCTATTAAGCTAAGGCTAATGGCTATTGGTTAATGACAAAGTGACCAATAAACACATTGCCGCCGTCAAATCTATCAGTAAGCAAACTTGCGTTCGGCTTCGCTGAACATAGAGGCATCGCGACCCTCTTGTTGCTGATAGATCATTCTATAGCTCAGTACGGCTTGCACATATTCCCGGGTTTCCTTAAAGGGAATGGTTTCGATAAAGCTCATGACATCCAGTTTTCCGTCAGACTCTTTTAACCAACGGGTGACCCTGTGGGGGCCGGCATTATAGGCTGCTGTGGCGAGCACGCGATTTTGATCAAACTGTTTGAGCAATTGGCCGTAATAAGCGCTACCAAGTTGAACATTATAATTTACCTTATATAGGTCATTTTTATTGTTAAATTTGAGCTTATTTTTTCGGGCGGTTTCTTTTGCTGTTGCGGGCATGAGTTGCATTAATCCGCGCGCACCCACACCCGAGGTGGCATAAGGGTAAAACGCACTTTCGCGGCGGGCGATTGCGCGTATTTCATCTATCTCAACCTGATATTTTTTACTGGCTTGTTCAAATTCGTTTTGGGCGGCGTTAGGAAAGCGCAATTGCAAACTATTCCATTGTCTGGCTTGTATGCTGGCTTCGACGCTATAATCAAACCAGCCATTTTTAAGGGCGAGTAGGCCATATTCAGCCTTCATCGCGGTATCATGGCGGCGCAGCAAATGAACCCATTCACTGCGAGCATCGCGGGTTTTATCGATGGCAATCAATTCGATAATTCTGGCAAGCCCTGGGTCATCATGAAGTTTTTTGGCAAGCAGTGGCGATGACTGTAACTTGTCATTATTTAACGCCAGCGGGGCCTTTATGGATTGGGCGGCGTAAAAACCATAAAAATTACGTGCTTGGCTAAGTTGCTTCGTTATCTTGTCTGCTTGGGTTTTATCTGTGGTTTTATTTATGCGTGCGCTCCAATACTGCCAGCGAGAGTCATCAATGACATCATCACTGAGTAAGGTTAGATAGTGTTTGATTGCTTTTGTATCTTGCGCTGCGATTGCCCAGCGCAAACGAATTTGAAATAAGTCATCAGAGTCTAAAATCGGTAAGCTTGCATCAATGTGTTCCAGTAAATCAGCTTCTTTTCTGATTAATGCTCGGCGGACAATATAACGATTAAGTTGTTGGCCTTTGATGGCATTAAAACGGTTAGCTTTATCATATTTCTTATATAATTTTACCGCTTGTTTTAAGTCTTTTCTGGCAAGTCTTCTGAGCCCAACATTAACAATATCCGCCACAATGGGCGTTTTAGAAGAAAACTTTTTGGTATTACGTAGGCTGTTGGGATCGCGATAAACTGAAATTAGTAAATCGGCCTCAGCTTTATTTTTGGTGATTTTTCTGGATAGGTATTGGGTTAAGCCATATTGGTTTTCATTAAAACTAAGTAACATTCTTGACCAAATTAATGCTTGGGTTCTTTTACCGGCCTTGGTCCATTGACTAAATAACACATCACAAGCCTTGGGGCGTGAGCGACCATAAAGCCACAGTTTTTCAGCGCCGTCATAAGCGATGTTGTTATTGCCTTGAGATAATTGAGCGCGGTAATAGTAACACTGCAAGGTGACATCATTAGGGGCGTTAGGTGAGATGGCTAAAAAGTTTTGCCACTGCTTTTTCTCGCCAGCATTTTTCAAATAGCGATAACGTAAGCCGTTATAAAGCGGAGTGGTATTAAACTGCTCGATGGCTTTATGGACCTGAGTTCCACTCATTTTTATAATGTCGGCTACTTGCTCATGGTAATCAAGGTAGACAGTTAATGGGTAATCACCCAACTGCTTACGTAGCTTTTGGTATTGGTTGAGCTGTTGTTTATCTAGCGCTTTGCGGGCATCAAGATACAATTGTTGCTGGGGGCTTAAACTTGATTCTTCAGCATGGGCGAGATTAACGCTAGCTGACAGCCACAATAACCCTTGAAAAAATACAAAACTAACCAATATGTTGCGCATAATAATGAGAATCTCCGCCTCAGTATGACATCTTTTGCGAACCAAACTGTTTGAATCTAATTAATAAATAGTATCTATTAAGCTGCATTATCAATATTAGCCAAGTGTCTATTTTTGCTTAAGGTGTTGCCACCTCAAGCCAAAGAATAGTGCAATTAGCTATAATTGCTCATAAAAATTGCTCATAAAAACTGAATTAAAACCGCTTATGACTCTTTAGAGTCATCTAAGGCTTTATTTATTAATTGAGGATCAAGGTTTTTACTGGTTTCAACGCCCAACTTTTGCATAACATGGGCTTGCCTTATTAAATTACCTTTACCTTGGGACAGTTTATTCATTGCTTGCTGGTAGGCTTTATCGGCAGTGTCTAAAGCGCGGCCAAGTTTATCCATGTCGTCAACATAGCTGCATAATTTATCGTAAATTTTACCTGCTTGGGCTGCGATACTTTGGGCATTTTGGTTTTGGTACTCATAGCGCCAAATATTGTTAATGGTCCGCAGTGCTACTAATAAGTTGGTTGGACTGACTAACATAATATTATGATCGAGGGCGAAGTTCACTAAGCTAGGATCTGACTCCAGAGCCAGTAAAAATGCAGGTTCTATTGGAATAAACATTAATACATAGTCGAGACTTTTTAGGCCGTGTAGCTTGTGATAGTCCTTATGGCTTAGGCCTTTAATGTGTTGACGAATAGATAAAGCCAGCTCTTTTATCGCTTGTTGCTGTACTAGCTCGTCTTCACTATTAAAGAAGCGCTCGTAGGCAATTAATGACATTTTGGCATCAATCACCACATCTTTTTGTTCAGGAAGGTGAACGATGACATCAGGTTTAAAGCGCTTACCTTGATCGTCTTTTAAATCTTGCTGAGTATGGTATTCATGGCCTTCACGTAGACCACTTTCTTGTAGGACCCGCTCAAGGATGACTTCACCCCAATTACCTTGCTGCTTGTTATCGCCTTTGAGCGCCTTAGTAAGATTGACTGCATCTTGACTCATTTGCAAATTAAGTTCTTTGAGTGCATCAAGTTGATGTTTAAGGGCGCTGCGTTCAGTTTGCTCCTGGTTATAGGATTCTCTAACTTGTTGTCTAAAGCCTTCTAGCTGCTGTTTTAATGGCCCAAGCACGCCATCCATTTGGCTGACATTTTGCTTTTTAAAGTTTTCTGACTTCTCCTCGAAAATACGATTCGCCAGATTTTCAAATTGCAGTTTTAGTCTTTCTTCGGCTGATTCTAGTAAGGCGATTTTGTCATTTAAAGCGGTTTTTTCGATATTAGCCTGCGCTTGAATGCTTTGTTGAATCGCATTAGATTTAGACAGTGCTAGCTGGGTTTCCATGAATTTACGCTGGCCATCGTTTAACTGTTGTTCTAGTAATGGCACTCTTTCGGCAAAGGCTTCCATTTTAGCTAATTGACCAATCAATGACTCGAGCTTATTTTGAGTGAGCATTAACGCATCTTGTTTGTCATCAATTTGCTCTGTAAGTGATTGCTGTTTAATTTCAAATTCAGCAGTTAATTGGCTCATTTCTTCAGCAATGCGTTGTCTGTGTTGCTCCCAGCGCTGACGGGTTAATCGCTGATTAAGTAGTGCGCCAATTAGAAGAGATAAAAAAGCGACGGCGGCTAAAACGATAATTTCGGGGATAGTTAAACTTGTAGGAAATGTCATGCAAAAAACCTGCAAAAAATGATGCTTAAGATTCTCATGCAGGGCAGTACACTGCAAGGCTCAAAAGGACTAATTAATACTTAAGCGCTTAATTATTAAACTCAAAACATCAAAATAGTAAACTTTTTGAAATTTTAACGCGTATTAGACTGTCTACTATTTATATCAAATGATAATAATTGAATGAGGTGAGCTATGGTGTCAAAGAAAGGTTTTTTCAAAGGCATTGCCAACCCACCATCATGGGCATTAAAAGAAAATCAAGTCACTCCAGAAACGGTGTTTCGGGATCGACGCAATATCGTTAAAGCCTTGGGGCTAGGCTCGCTCGGGGCTAGCTTGCCGGGGCAAGTGCAGGCGGGTTTGTTCGATTTATTTGGCAGCGACGATAAACCTGCGTTTGCGGTGCAAGGTATTGATTATACAAAGCCTAGCCGCTTTCAAATCAATGATAAATTAACCCCAGAAGATAAAATTACCCGTCACAATAATTTCTATGAATTTGGCACTAATAAACAAGACCCGTTTGAAAATGCGCAATCATTTCAAGTTAATCCCTGGGAGCTTAAAATTGAAGGCTTAGTGGATAAACCGTTAACCTTAGATTTGAACGACTTAACCAGTAAATTCGCCCTTGAAGAACGTATTTACCGCTTAAGATGTGTAGAGGCGTGGTCAATGGTGGTGCCTTGGGTAGGGTTTTCACTGGCTGAGTTATTGAAAATGGCAGGGGTATCTAATAAGGCAACTCATGTGGCCTTTGAGACCTTGTTTGACCCTGACCAAATGCCAGGGCAGCGAAATCGTTTAATGGGCGGCGGGATACATTACCCTTATGTAGAAGGGGTAACCATTGCTGAAGCCATGAATGAATTGCCATTTCTTGCCGTAGGCTTATATGGTAAAACCTTGCCGCCGCAAAATGGTGCGCCAGTGAGGTTAGTTTTACCTTGGAAGTATGGCTTTAAGAGTATTAAGTCCATCGTTAAAATTCGCGTTACCGATAAACAGCCACCTACCAGTTGGAATCAATTAGCGCCAAGCGAATATGGTTTTTATGCCAATGTGAATCCGCAGGTTGATCATCCTCGTTGGTCGCAGGCCTCTGAGCGCAGTATTGGTGAAGGCGGTTTGTTTTCAGCCAAACGAATTCCAACACAAATGTTTAATGGTTATGGTGAGTCTGTGGCTGGTTTATATAACAATCTTGATTTGAGGAAGTATTATTAATGCGCTTAACCCCGGGTGGTTTATTGTGGTTAAAAGGGCTTTTACACCTGAGTTTTATCTTACCGGTTGTTTATTTAATTATGCTGGTATTGACCGATAATGCTGGTGGCGATCCGGTGCAATATATTATTCATTTTACCGGTATGGGCGCGATAAATGCTTTGGTGGTGACCTTAATGATATCACCACTGGCTAAGCTGACTAAACAAGGCTTGTTATTGCAAATAAGGCGGCTAGTGGGTTTATATGTATTTGCCTATGCTTGTCTACATATTAGCGCCTTTATCAGTTTAGATTTGCTGTTTGCGTGGGGATTTTTAGTTGAAGAAGTCATTAAACGGCCTTACATTTTAGTCGGATTTAGCGGTTTTATTATTGCACTATTGCTAGCGGTGACCTCTTTTAAAGCATTAAGGCGCAATATGGGCAGGCGCTGGCAATCATTACATAATTGGATTTATGTGTTAGCGATATTGGCGCCGATTCATTTTTACTGGTCGGTCAAATCTGAGATTATTGAACCGAGTATTTATATTGCTGTGATAGCGTGTTTGTTATGGCTAAGAAGACGCCAAATTAGTCACTGGTTAATGCCGAAATCAAAATTGAGACCGAAAATTAATACGAATGCTAAAAGCCAAACCTGAATATTTAAGGTTTTTGAGTAGTTGAATTTTGAACGCTTAAGCTTAAAGGCTATAAGCTTGAAGATTTAGCTGATGACATAAAAATACCGGCAAAGTGTCGGTATTTTTATGGCTAGCATTTATTGAAAATCATTTATCTAAATAAGCTTTGTTTGCTTCTAGCTTGTTTTACTAAGCCATTGACCGAGTAACTGGCAAATAGACTAAATAACATTACCCCAGTCATAATCGCAGCAAGGCGCAGCCAAGGTTGCTCCATGGCTATTCGTAGATCAATATATTGAACAGTGCTTACGCCCCATACCCCGATAGTGCCTAATACCAAGCCGATTTGGATTATTCGGTTTAAAAAGTTGTTTTTAAAAGCCAAAAGTAATGGCATCACTGCACAAATTATTGCTAATGGCATTTGAGCGTAACGCAAAAAGTGTGCGCCAAGTAACATGTACGCTAAGGTGATTAATAGTACGCGCCACCGCATAGGGATTCTCCGAAAAGCTGACAATTGCTTAATGAGCTTCTTAAGCAAGGGTGTTGAAAGATGACGCAATATAACCGATTTGCTAATGCAAATTTCTAATCTCTATCACATATTCAATAGAGAATAGTTCTTTAGGTGACAAAACTTGCTGAAAGCGCTGAAAGTGAGATTTAAGGATTAAATCTAGGCTTGGGATTATGTGGTGATATTGTCATTGTATGGCAAGCACAGATGAAGTTATTAAGGTAATTTAAGCCTCTGAGCTTAATAATGAGTATTGATTTTATGTGTTATTTAGGCAAACGAGAAACTTAAAGAAGGGGTAACGCTAAAGCAGAAGAATTGGTCGGGATAACAGGATTTGAACCTGTGATCTCTTGTCCCCCAGACAAGCGCCTTACCGGACTAGGCCATATCCCGAACGTCATTCTTTAGCTAGATTACCTAGAAGGTATTTGCGCCGCAACAATAAAATGCAAAATTGAATTTAAATGATTAATAAACAGGCATTTGCTTTGTGGCTTTTACATCTTTAGTTATCTTTTGCTTGGAAAATAGGCAATATTTTCTGACGATTAAACCGAGATTGAGTTAAATAGCATCAACCACGGTTCAATGGTTATTTATTGTAAAGCCTTCGACCTTCGCGCATGACCTGAATTAGCTCAGGAGCACTGAGTTTTCGCTTAAGACGTTTTTTGTAGTCGATATCATAAATTCGATATTTTCCATGTCTGCCTAGAACCGTAATCTCATCTTGTTGGTATATTGCAAAGGTGCTGCTATCACCGATATAGACCCAGCTCTTCTCACTGGGTTGTAATAGGTTGTATCCAGAGCTGTAATCGGTGATCGGGTTATTACAATGCAGTGCTTGCCCCATGATTGTCGGTACTACGCCATAGTGGCTAGTACGATAATTTACGGTATCAGAGGTTGTTTTAGGCCAATGCATGACAAAGGGCACTTTGACATTAGCAGGTGAAAGATCCTGATTAACTTCACGAGGATTACTACTGAAAATTTGCCCATGGGTACCGGTGACAATGACTAAGGTTTGATCATCAAGGTTAGTAAGCAGTTGTTGTATTTGCTGATCGATAAAGAATAGCGACTGCCTGTATTGGTTATATAGCACTTTTTCAGCAGGTTTTAAGCTTAGATGGGGCTTAACAGTTTCAATGCCTAAAAAGCCAATTGGGGTGTCATAGTGCTTAGTGGCAGATAAGTTTACCAATGAAAACCACGGTGAGGCTTGCTGAGCTTGCCATTGAATAAATAGCTCAGTATTTTTGATGTCGGTTTGCGCGCTGCCAATATCGCTATGGCTTAGGTGCATATCCATACCGTCAAAAATGGCATGGTTGGCTAATTCGTCGGCATTGTCTTGGGGCATAAATACCGCTTGATGATAGCCTTGTTCTGACAATACTTGGGTTAATACTGGCGCAGTATGCTCGAACGCTTTTTTATCACTATAGCTCCCTTGTAAGCCATAAAGTAAGGCAAACATACCGGTATTAAATTGGTTGCCACCACTAAAGTGTTCAGTGAATTGCTTATTTTGCAGCTGATACTGGCTGAAAAACGGCATTGTTGCCGAGTTCACCATATCAGCTCTTAAACCGTCAACCGAGACGATTAGGATATTTTGTTGTTTTTGCGCTTTGCATTGCAGCGCAGCTATTGGGTAATTCAGTTGTTTTGATTTTGTTTGATAGGTCTTATCTGGCGCAGTGGTGCCTTCAATACCATGACTTTCCATAAATGAACGTGCCGTTGCCGGATAAGACAATGGCATGGTGTCATCAAAACGGGTAATTTGAGTGACATCATTAGCATCTGCCCAAATATGGATAACATGACTACTGACAAAACAAATACCGATAAAGGCTATGACTTTATTACCTAACTGCTTTTTCTCTATTTTTTCAATTCGTTTCCACAGAAAATTCGCGGCTGTGAGCTCAATTAAAATAATGCCGATAGGAGTAGCAATATAAGAGGTGTTACCTAATAGGGCATTGAGATCTGACCAGGCTAAGTCAAAAGCGAATGGACTTAAGTGAATACCATAATCATCAAATATTACGGTGTCATAAAGTAAAATACATAAGCCGAGGGTTGCGATTAAGGCAGCATAACCCCGTAGGATTTTTGAATAAGGTAGTAATAATGTGGCAGGAAAAAGAAAAACGACGTAAACAATAAAAGCCAAAAAGCTAAAATGACCAATACTGCTAATGGCTAAGTAACCCCAACCTATGAGGGTTTCAGGGTAACCCACACTACTGAGGTATCGCGTTCCCACAATAATGGCTAACAAGCCATTAAAGAAGGCAAACCAGTGGCCCCAGTTAACAAGACGTGACACTTTGTCACGGGTCATTTGTTTTTTGCGCTCAACCATGCGGTATCGTTTTCCTAATTCGTATTAATCAAAAATAACAGGATAATTGATTAATTTAAATGCCTTTTAATGATACTTAACTGGTTTTTACAGATTGAGCCAAGGCTTTAGCGAATTGCTCTGCTACTGCTTGACGAGATTCACTGGGTACCTTGTTTTCCAATAAGTGAGAAACGCAGTTACCTAGCACCATCAAGCTTAAATCTGTAGGCGCTTGATGCTTATTCAGCACTGCTAATAGCTCAGAAATTAATGCTTCAACTTGGGTGTTGGTGTATTTAGATTGGATAGCCATATTCGAAATCGTTCAAAAAGTAATGAATTAGCACGTGATTATATCGGATTTAAAGCTGATACGCTGCAAGTTTCTGTTGCTGGGTGTTAGTGATTATGGGGTTTATAGCTGGTGTTTTCTAAAGCGGACAGAACATCAGTTTAACCCTTGGATCTCAGGAGATGCATTTGACGTAATTTGACGGTTTTATTTTTAGATTTTTGAACACGGTCTGTTATGATATCTACCGCTATTTCGCTTCCATCACAAAGATCAGTTAGGGCTTATGAGCATTAATATCGAACAAGCAATTATCCATGAAATTTCTCAAGATAGTCAGGGGCAACTAAGTTGTCGTTTAAGACCTCAGCCACTATTAAATAGCAGCGCCGTAGAAGCGATGTTAGAAGAATTACACCAAACCTATACCGGTAAAGCGGGTAAAGGTTTTGGCTTTTTTGGAACCCACGGCGAAGATGGCGAAGCAAACCCCGCTTTTTCTGATGCATTAAGTGAATACCGCAGTGGTGAATTAGGCTTTGTTGAGTTTAGCAGTGCTGCCAGTAAGCTTTTACAAGAAGAACTCGCTAAATATGATTTTAGCCAAGGCGGTTTTTTATTAATGTCTTGCTATACCAACATGACTAGCGATTATTTGTTTGTCGCCTTGCTTAATGCCAAGCCTTCAATGACGGTACTTGATGATATGGAGTTGTCGCAAAATAATCATCTTGATTTAACTAATGTCCAACTTGCCGCCAGAATTGATTTAACCGAATGGCAAGCAGACAAAGCTTCACGTAAATATATTTCATTTGTCAGAGGCCGCGCGGGCCGAAAAGTGGCAGACTTCTTCCTTGATTTTATGGGCTGTGTTGAAGGGGTAAATACGAAAGCGCAAAATAAAACCCTTATGCATGCAGTTGAAGATTTCGTAGCTAGCAGCGAATTAACCAAAGATGAACGTCAACAGTGCCGCGACAAGGTATTCGAGTATTGTTCAGAAAGAGCTGATGAAGGCGCTGATATTGAAGTCAAAGATTTAGCGGATGAACTTGCCGACTCTGGTATGGATTCGTTTTATGACTTTGCCTGCGGTGGATCTTATGAACTTGATGAAGAGTTTCCAGCAGATAAGGCCAGTTTACGTACCTTGAAGAAGTTTTCAGGTACCGGTGGCGGGGTAACATTAAGTTTTGATGGCGGCCATTTAGGTGAGCGAGTTATCTATGATCCTATTTCGGACACGATTTTGATTAAAGGCGTGCCTGCAAATTTAAAAGATCAATTAGACCGTCGCCTAAAAGGTGAATAAAGCAACGATTTACAATTAAAGTGTCCAAATGGGCACTTTTTTTTGCACTTAATTTAAAGATTTAACGATTTCAGCACATTATTTAGGGGATTTGGCTATTTTTACATTTTTATCATGGCAATGTGTGTTCTTTTTAGTACACTAGCCAGCAAACTTAACCTATTGTCAGTGGACGAGAAATCGACCACATTGGGGGATACATGATTACTGCCTATGTTTATGAAAATC
Organism: Shewanella sp. 10N.286.51.B8; assembly: GCF_041469325.1. Classification (NCBI taxonomy): domain Bacteria; kingdom Pseudomonadati; phylum Pseudomonadota; class Gammaproteobacteria; order Alteromonadales; family Shewanellaceae; genus Shewanella; species Shewanella sp. 10N.286.51.B8. The sequence continues at coordinate 52,041 of NZ_JBFRKG010000036.1, read as the reverse complement.
GCAAGTTAACTGTTCACGAATTAAATGTTCTAGACAGTATTCCCGATCGAACATTGTGGTTAGATATGTTTAAACCCAATGATGATGAAAGGGAATGGCTAAGTCGGTTTTCGGTAGAAGAAGTACCCGAAGAAGAAGACATCAATGAGATTGAAGCATCAGCTCGTTTTTTCCAAAGTAAAGATGGCTTACACATCAATTCATTATTCCCCCAACGTGTAGGATCAGACGTTAGAGGCATTAACGTTTCTTTCAATTTACGTAAGGATTTTTTGCTGACGATACGTGAAGAGGATATCGGTTTAATTCGCTTGCTGCGTAACTACTTACGCTTAGGTCGCTTAGATGTCAGCTCTCCTCAGGGGTTAATGCTGGAGCTTTTCACCCTTAAAGTCGATTACCTGTCTGATTTAATTGAAGATGTATATTCAGTGCTTGAAAGTGTCGGCGAGCAAGTGTTCGAAGACCAAGAATTAGATGATGTGTTTAAACTCATTACCTTACAAGAAGATTCAAATGGTAAAATTCGCTTAAGTTTGCTCGATACTCAGCGGTCTTTACGTTATATCCAACGTTATTATCGCGAACATTTATCTGAAGAAAATATTAAAGATTTGCGTGAAATGCTATCTGATATTGAGTCATTGATGCCCCACAGCCAATTTATTTTTGATAAGTTAAACTTTTTGCTGGATGCGGCGATGGGCTTTAGTGGTATACAACAGACTAAAATTATTAAGATATTTTCGGTTGCAGCAGTAGTGTTTTTACCGCCAACGGTTATTGCCAGTAGTTATGGAATGAACTTTACCAATATGCCTGAACTAGATTGGCGTTTTGGTTATCCCATGGCCATAGGAATGATGCTCGCGAGCGCCGCAGGTACGTATTTCTTCTTTAAACGTAAAGGCTGGCTATAGCGCTTTTATAAAGCTGATGACTTTAAAGCCATTAACGCAACCGTTAATGGCTTTTTTTGTTGGGTCGATGCTGATGTTAAAACGCAAACTTAGCTATTCGATTATGCATTGCCAATGGCATAACTTATGTTTTCTCTTGGGCTTAGGTACTTGAAGATTTTTTCGGGTAATGCAGAAGCTGGCAAACAGCGCACAATGCTGATGTCTTCTTTTTCTAAATCAATAATTGGTGCTTGCTCTTTTGGTACGATAGGGTCGTAGAGCATAATTTGCGGAAATAATATCTTGTTTAAATTTACTGACATTACCATGCCAAATTGACCACTTGAAAGCTCGATGAGGCTGCCCGGTGGATAAACACCGATAGTTTTGATGAGCTTACCAACGTACTCAGGGTTAAGTTTACTTTTATAATTTTTGTAAAGTAGCCCCAAAGAAGCATAAGGGGTTTTAGGTTTTGATAACTTAGTACCGTTACACAAGTTATCGTACTCATTAATAACACTTATTAGTTGCGAGTATTTGTCTAACTGATCGCCTTTTAGGCCTTTGGGGTAGCCAGAGCCGTCAAGGTACTCATGATGATTAGTAATCATGGGTTTAGCCTGTTCAGGAAAGCTGTCAGCTAATTTTAAAAAGTTGAGGCTCATCAAAGAATGCTGTTTTAATAAGTTCTTTTCCGGCGTCGTTAGCGGCAATTGTTTGCTCAAAATATTACTGGGGATTTTTAGTTTCCCCAGATCATGAAATAACGCACCAAGGCCTATAAGTTCAATTTCATCACGAGGCCAGTTTAAGTTTTTAGCCAGCATCATACACATTGTCGACACATTGAGTGAATGATGGAAAATGACATCATTGGGCTTTGCATCAGTCATTAAATGCAGCACCAAATCATCAGAACTCAATAGCATATTGGTCATGTCTGTGATCATTTCTTTTGCATCACTGACCGAATTTAAAGGGCGACTGCCAAGCTTTGATACGCTTGAGCGCATCATGGCGATAGAACGCTCAAATTGCTGTTCGGTTTTTTTCAAATTGCGGCGTAACTTTTTTTGGGCATCGATTTGAATCTGTTTGTAAGATTCCATTTTAGCTTTAATCTGTTTTAGCTCCTCAGGATCAACCACTGTACTAGCGTTTTTATTCGCTGAGGGTTTTAAGTCAATTAACCCTAAATCACTGCGCTCGGCGTCATAATAAATATCGTTAATATTGAGGCTTTTAAGTAATTCAATTTGTGACTGGGATTTTAGTTTGAAATTACTAAATAAAAATGGGTGATCTTTCCATGAAATAGGTAGTCGAATGAAATGACCTACCTGAAGCTGATTAATTGAAATTTTTATGTTTTTGTTCATAGATTAAAAGAGTATCACCTGATTTATTGTTTTATTTATAGCGGTTATGTGGATGCACTTTGCAGTGCAAAACATTCCGTGGCAGCATGATATCATTACAATATTAAAAAGTGCCTATAGATTATGGATTTTATTGACGTTATACCCAATGCTATTAGTGATGATTTGTGCGACAGGTTACGAAATGCTTTTGATAATCACTCTGGAGTGACTGAAGGAAAGACAGGACAGGGTGTCGATAGGGATAAAAAACGCAGTTTAGATTTAACCTTAGACTTGCACAATAACTTAACCCAGCTTAAAAATGAGTTATTACAGTTAACATTAACCCATGCGGCAAACTACTTCAGCCAGTACCCTATGGCACTCATGGGCGCGGTATCTGTCACCATCGCCAATGATAAAGGTGAAGCTGTTACGCTAAATCCTGATAATTTTTCTGACCTAGGGGCGAATAAAGCCAAAGCGATAACGCAATATTTATACCGCAGTGGTACGGTTAATGTGCAAAAATATCAGCAAAGTTTAGGTGGTTACCCTCATTGGCATTCAGAACACTTTCCGCAGTCTGGTTCCCATGAAGCCTTGCATAGAGTATTACTTTATATGTATTACCTTAATGATGTTGAGCAAGGCGGTGAAACTGAGTTTTATTATCAAAATAAAGCCATTAAGCCTACAAAAGGTACTATGGTGATTGCCCCCGCAGGCTTTACCCACACCCATAGGGGCAATATCCCTATCAGTGATGATAAATATATTGCCACCTCATGGATAATGTTCAATCGCGCTGAGCAACTTTATACCGCGCAAGCGAAGTGATGCTCATTGATTGGGGATCTTAATAGTGAATTTTGCCCCTTGTAACTGACTTTCTGTAATTGATAAGGTGCCGTGATAACTGCTGACAATTTCATGACACACAGCAAGTCCAATGCCTTGACCGGGGGATTGGGTGTCAGCGCGCACACCACGCTGAATGATGCGCGTTTTGAGTGCATCTTCAACGCCAGGGCCATCATCTTCTACGATTAACACAGTGCAGCCATCGTCATCAATAAAGGCTGTAACCTTGACCTGACTGATACACAATCTAAAGGCATTTTCCATTAAATTACCGCACAGTTCCATCAAATCACCTTTATTGACTGGAAAGCTAATATCAGAATTAATATCACTACTAAACTGCACTGACTTTTCATGATAAATCTTGAATAACATTTGTGATAACTGCTCAACCATGGGTAACACGGGCGTTTGCTCCTGTATTAGTCCTTGTCGGCCCACTAAGGCTCTTTTGAGTTGATATTTTACGAGTTGATCCATTTGTCCTACTTGCTGCATGATTTTTTCGCTCGCATCAGCCTTACTTAACTGCTGGTCGTCAGTAATGGCGTGAACCGCAGCTAAGCGGGTTTTTAGACTGTGGGCTAAATCATTCATGGCATTTTGATAGCGAGTTTGCTGTTCGCTAGATTGGACTAATAATTGATTTAACGCTTGAGTAACGCCTTTTAATTCTTGTGGGTAATCACTTGATAGTGTTTGTTTTTTTCCCTTAGTGATTGCTTGTAGTTCTTGTTTAAGGGTTATCATTGGGTGCATGCCCCAATAGGCTGCACTGATCAGTAGTATGAAGGCTAAACCTAGTACAACGGCCAGTCGCAGATAAGTTAAACGTTTAAAGCGTTTGAAGTCTCTTTCAACGGTTTTTGCATCTTTGAGCACTATCATGTTGTATTGCTGTTGATTCAATTCAACCGGTAATTGATAGGCAAAATAAGACTTATTATTTGCCGTGGTCAGATAATAGGGCGGGGATGTATCGGCAATGGTTTTAAATCGGCTACAAATGTCATTGATGCCGTTTTCTTTTGCCAGTGTAGAGGTCCAAATTTGGCGATAATTATCCCCACAACTGGCCATAATATAGCGTTTCTGCCTATTATTTTCTTGCAGCCAATTGTTATTTTTCGGAATTAAGTCGTGCTCTCTTAATTCGGCTGCAATTTGAGGCATTTCAGCGATTAGTTGCGAAGTTTCGACATTGTAGCTATTTTGGGCGTGTAAAATGGTCAATGACCAAGCTAGGCCAAAGCCAACAAGTGCAATAATCGCTAAGGATGTGATTAACATCCTCGTGAGCAGACGCTTTTTGGGTTTAAATCTTAGCTGCATGGTAAGTTAAATTTATATCCTTGACCGCGTATTGTTGCGATGGGGTTTTCAATAGCGCCTTTAGTCAATTTTTTTCTGATACGGCTTACCATTACCTCGATAGTATTAGGGTCACCTTCTTTATCACCATAAATCACATCAAGTAAGCGTTGCTTGGCAACGACTTCATGGCAATGACGCATTAAATATTCCAAAATTAAATATTCAAAGGCGGTGACTTCCATTGGCTCATCATTTAATGAGACTTGTTTAGCGGCTAAATCAAGCTGCAGAGCACCTGAGCTGATGGTCGATTTAACAAAGCCTGCACTACGGCGCACAAGAGCGTCGAGGCGAGCGACTAACTCTTCTTTTTGAAATGGTTTTACCAGGTAGTCATCTGCACCGGCATTAAGGCCTTCTACTTTATCTTGCCAGTTAACTCTCGCGGTTAAGATGAGAATAGGAGCTTTGACGCCTGCATTTCGAATTTCAGAAATCAATGTCATGCCATCTTTATCGGGCAGGCCAAGGTCAACGATGGCAATATCAATAGGGTAGTTAGTTGCTTGATAAAAGCCTTCTTTAGCCGTCAAAGCCACTTGGACTTGATTGCCTAATTCAGATAACTGCACATTTAGATGGTGCGATAAAATCGGATCGTCTTCGATTACCAAAATTCTCATAGGAAATACTCTTACATTGTTAATCGTTAGATATTATCAGCCTAATACTTAACTGTAGCTGACACAGAGGCATTTTATTTTGAATTGTTAACCTCTAGTTCAACAGGTGCGTGGATATTAATGACATTGCAATGGTAATAGCGACGCCAAGGAAAATAATACCGGTAATGATATTAATTATATTATTGCCTTTAGCCATTTTGTGTTGAATGTTGGGGTTGGTTAATATGATGGCGAGAAAGCAAAACCAAATGATAGATAAGCCAAATAATAAGCTAGCTGACGCAAATTTCGTTTCTATAGTGACCTGTGGTGTCACCAGTACGGTAAAAATGGTGGTAAAGAATATTAACGCTTTAGGGTTAAGCAAATTAGTATAAAGGCCAATTTGAAAGCCTTTTAAAGCAGACATAGTGCCTTGGTGAGGGAGACGGCCATTGATTTCAGTTTCATCAGATGATGCTTGAGTTTGTGTATATGCCCGATATGAGGCCGCTAAAGCGCCATAACCCATCCATGCCAAGTAACTCACCCCAATAATTTGCACCACTATGTAAGCCATTGCAGATTGCTGGATCATGATGCTTATCCCTAAAAGTGATAGCAAACTGTGCACCAATATCGCGGCACTTATTCCTACCGCGCACATGATTGCAGTGCTGCGAGTTTGTTGTGTGGCTGTTTTTACAATAATAGCGAAATCAGGCCCTGGGCTAATTAATGCTAAAGAGTGAATAACGGCAAGGGTTGAAAGCAGGGTAAAATCCATTTTAATCTCATGAGTTAAGCATCTGATTAGTTAGGTTATAACACAAATAAAAAAGGCGCCATAACATGGCGCCTAAATATTTAATGCTAATGTATTTTACGCTTTGACGTTTTTAACTTGATCTTCAAAGCTCGCACTTACTTTACCCGCTTGTGAATCATTGAATACAGCTTCATTGAACTCACCTTCAGATTTGGCAATGACGATAGTTGCGACTGAGTCACCCGTTACGTTAACCGCGGTACGGATCATATCAAGTAGACGATCAACACCGATAATCAATGCAATACCTTCTACAGGAAGGCCGACTTGGTTGAGCACCATGGCGAGCATGATTAAGCCAACGCCAGGAACGCCAGCAGTACCAATGGATGCCAATGTCGCAGTAACAACCACTGTTACATAATCCATTAGGCTCAGTTCAATACCAAATACTTGGGCAATAAATACCGTTGCCACACCTTGCATAATAGCGGTGCCATCCATATTGATGGTAGCGCCTAGGGGTAAGGTGAATGAAGCGACTTTATTATCAGCACCTAAACGGTGTTCACACGTCTCGATGGTAACAGGTAAGGTTGCATTTGAACTTGCAGTACTGAAAGCAAATAATTGCACATCACGGATTTTACGTAAGAACATTAATGGGCTTAAACCTGAGAATGCCTTGAGTAACGTAGGGTAAACAACCAGTGCTTGCAGAAGTAATACAAAAATTACTAAGAAGAAGTATTGAACTACGCTACCGAATGTTTCTAAACCTAGGGTTAAGCTTAGTTTTGCCATCAGCGCAAATACACCATAAGGCGCAAGTTGCATGATTAAAGTAACCACGCGCATGATGACTTCATTTAAATCATTAAATAATGCCGATACACGTGCGCCGCGCTCGCCAATGTGTGAAATTGCAAAACCAAAGATGACTGCAAAAATAATGATTTGCAGCATGTTGCCTTGGCTCATGGCTTCAATTGGGTTTGTTGGTACGATATTAATCACGACTTCAGCAAGGCTAGGGGCATCTTTAGCGCTGAACTCCATCGCAGAGGTTGCCAGTGATGCGTTACCAGGGTGAACGAGAATGGCCATTGAAATTGCGACCGTTAAAGCAATCGCGGTGGTGAACATGTAAAACGCAATGGTTTTACCACCAAGTCGGCCTAATTTGGACGGGTCACTCAATGAACAGGTACCACAAACCAGTGATACGAACACTAGCGGAACCACTAACATTTTTAAACTTGAAATGAAGATGGTTCCAACAACGTGCAAGATACCTTCAGTAATATAATCTTTTACGAATAAACTATCGGGGAACACATTTCTTAGAATTAATCCAAGAATAATACCCGCTGCCATACCTATTAGTATTTTGCTTGTTAAACCAAGCTTACTTTTATTAATCAAAACTACATCCTTCCCATCATTTTTATAAGTATATTTTTTACATTTTTAAGCCTATCAGGAAACGAAATCTTATGAAACGGGGTAAAAGTTAAAGTTTTTGAGGATAAATGTGGAAAAAAACAGTAGAGTAAAGAGAAAGTTGCAATATTTTTGTTTGATATCGCTTACTAAGTAACTATTATAATTCATAAGTACGAGTTTAATGTAACAGGGAGACTGACAATGAGGTCAGCACAAAGACTATTTTTAGCGCTTTTAAGTTCAATATTTCTATTTGCTTGTAGTGGTGGTGGAAGCATTTCCGATGATGGTAGCGGAGGAACGGATCCTGATCCTTCTGTAATTTCTATTACCCTGGATATATCGACTACTGATATATCTTTCGACTCACCAGCTTTGATCACTGCAACAGTAACAGACTCTATTGCAGGAGCTTTAGCGAACCAAGTCGTGGCTTTTACACTTGACGATCCTGAAGCTGGTATCTTTGACCCAGTATCAGCAAGCGTTAAAACTAACTCGGAAGGTGTAGCTTCAATAACTTTAAGCACATCCAGTCAAGAAGTTGCGACATTATTGACTGCCAGTTTAGTGACTGGTGAGTCAGATAACGTAGGTGTGAGTTTTTCTGGCGATGGCGCGATACCTGGCGGAAATTCTATTGAAGTCTCACTAATTGATAATACTCAAACTGTAATAACTCATATTAGTCATGGCGTTCCAGGTTATTTAGAAGTTACTTATAAAAGCCCTGAAGGTAATGCTTTGGCTAATGAGTTAGTTGTTTTTAGTCTTAATGATTCAGCGTTAGCCATTTTTGACCCTTTAGACGGCACCGTATTAACTAATGCACAGGGTAAAGCGACGATTAAAGTTGCGACTCAATTTAAAGAAGGTGCAGGAACAGTAAACGTTGTCATCGGTGAGAATACATCAAGTGTAAACTTTAGCTCACAAGGTGATGCACCTAGAGCAGACCAAAAAGTGTTATCAGCAAGCCTCAAAGATTCATCAGGGAGTGCAATTACCAGTATTAGTGCATCGTCGCCAGGATATGTTCATGTTAACTATTCTGATACAGCAGGTGTAGCGCAAGCGAATCAAGTGATTAGCTTTAGCCTGAATGATACCGCGTTAGGTGCACTCGACCCTGTTGACGGAACCGTGTTAACTGATTCACAAGGTGATGCAACCATTAAGCTAGTGACGTTAAATAAAGAAGGGGCTGGCTCCATCTCTATTAGTGCTGGCACTGATGCAACGCTGGTTAACTTTAGCTCTGTTGGTGATGGGGTACTCCCTGGGAATAATATTATCAGTGTTGCGATGCAAGATGTTGCGGGTAATACGATTTCAAACATTAGTAATGCCGTTCCGGGTTATATCAACGTTTCTTATACTGATGCCTCTGGTACGCCAGTTGCCAATAAAGTGGTGAGTTTTACACTTAATGATTCAGAACTTGCGAGCTTTGTTCCTGGTAGTGGAACAGCGTTGACAGATGCATCGGGTGTAGCAAGTATTAAGGTTGTTGCGGCGAATAAAGAAGGTGCAGGTAATGTCACGATAACGATAGGAGATGAAGTCCCATCAAGTATCAGCTTTTATTCGAAAGGCGATGGTGGCGTTGCTGATATTGCAAGTCTTACTGCTGTAATACTGGATTCTTCGGGAAATTCAACTACTGAAATTTCTGACACTGAACCGGGGCTTGTTGAAGTTACTTATTTAGATGTAAATGGTAATCCAGTACCAAGTGCGGTAGTTAATTTTTCATTGAATGATACCTCAATTGGTATATTTGATCCTACCAGCGCTACAGCTTTAACTGACGCAAATGGTAAGGCTTCTATAATTCTTAGAACTGCTGACGTCGAAGCTGCTGGTACTGTTAATGTATCTGTTGCAGAAGGGTTAACTACATCTATAAGCTTTAAAGCTTTAGGTGACGGGCCCGCTGTTGGAACTAATCGATTATCTATCAAATTATTTGATGTAAATGGAACAGAAATTAACCAAATTAGTAATGCTGTTGCAGGTATTGTACAGGCAACTTATTTGGATCTTGAAGGCAACCCGCTCACTGATAAAGTCGCAACCTTTAAAACCAGCTTAGGTAATATAACGCCGAGTTTAGGCACTGCAATTACTGATACCAATGGTGTAGCTTCTATTAAGCTCACTGCTGGTGAAGAGGCTGGCGCTGGTGAAGTTCAAGTGGTTATAGGAAACGCTACTGCAAGCTTAGGATTTGAGTCATTAGGCGATGAAGTTGTCATAAAACCAATTGATGAGTACCAAATAGAGCTAACGGTCGTTGATTCTTCTGATAATATTATACGTAATATAAGCGAAAGTTCACCTGGTTCAGTTAAGGCAACTTTATTAAAACAAGGTGTTGCAGTTGCTTATGAAAGAGTAGACTTTTCGATTATCGGAGAAGGTAAAATAAACCCTTCTTCAGGTAGCGCTTTAACTGATGTTAATGGTATCGCAAGGGCCACCTTGTTAACAGATACCGTTGAAGGTGCGGGTACTCTGGAAGTTGTATTTATTCTTGAAGGAGAGCAAATTTTTGCAGATTTCAATTTCAGCGTAGCTGGTGACGCATTTGATGGCAACGGTGAGGTTAATAATCTTGATATTGCCTTAGTAGATGTTTCTGGTAACCAAACATCAACAGTAAGCCAAGCTGAACCTGCAAAAGTACAAGTATTTGTAACTGATAGAACTGGTAATCCTGTTGTCAATCAAGTGATAAGTTTCGCGAGTACTTTAGGCGATTTTTTACCTGTATCAGCAACAGCATTAAGCGATAATTCAGGTAAAGCCGAAATATTGCTAACCGCAGGTTCAATCGAAGGCGCTGCGAGTATAACGGCTTCTTTAGGTGCAAATGAAGTCTCAATTGGTTTTGAAACTGCTGGCGATGATATTGATATTGTAGCTGCAGATCCTAGTATCAGTTTTGAAATCTATGATTGTAATGATGTTGCAGCTTTTGATAAGGCTCTTAAGAATTTCGAGGTATGTAGTGTAACTGATAATATTACCAATGAACGCCCGGGTATTCTTGGTGCTATCGTTACTTTAGAAGGTTCTAGTCAACCGCTTAGACAAGTTCTAATATCTGCAGGTACGACTCTTGGTGCTGTAAGCCCTGCGTCTGCAACTGCAATAACTAATGAAGATGGTAAAGCTATTCTTGACCTATATTCAGATGGTGCAGTTGGTGCTGGTGAAGTTTCTTTAAAAGTGAAACAAGTAACTTCTACCAAAGCTTTTGAAATTGGCCGAGTCGATATTGATTTAGATGTGTCCACTTATATCGGTACAGGCACAATACCGGCTGGTGGGTCTACGGTTATTGAAGTTACGGTTCTAGACTCTGTAGGGGCTATAGAAACAAGTCAACCTTTCACATTAGAGTTTTCTTCTCAATGTATGTCAGCGGGAAATGCTGTTATTGATTCTCCTGTAGTAACAAATGCTGGTAAAGGTTTTGCTACCTATAGAAGTATCAATTGTCAGGGTACAGATACAATAACGGTTTCTGCTATTACTGGTGCTTCAACAGTCACCGCAACAACCGATGTGATGATAGATGCTATAACCGTTGGTGCAATCCAATTTATTAGTGCGTCACCAACTAAACTTGCTATTAAAGGTTCTGGTGGTTTATCTGATGCTGGTGAACGCTCTGAAACATCGCAAGTTTCATTCAAGTTGTTAAATGAAGTTGGTCAAGCCGCAGCAGCTAAACGGGTGTGTTTCGAGCTAAGCACTGAAGTTGGCGGGATGACATTGTCACCAGCGCCAATCGCTGATGATTTTGTTTATTGTCCAAATATGCCTAAAGTCGGCGATCCTGAGTACCCAACAGATTTAGTCGCAGCAAATAAATATGCCGTTGCTTATACTGATTCAGAAGGTAATGCGTCAGTTACTGTACGTTCAGGATATGTTGCTACACCTGTTAAGGTGTTCGCTGTTTGGCAAGATGAGAGTGACCCATCAAGTTTACCTGTTTCAAATGTATCTGATAGCCTAACGGTTACAACAGGTTTAGCTGATTACAATAGCTTCTCGTTATCAGCTTCAGTGTTAAATGTTGAAGGCTGGGATCGTGATGGTGAAACCAGTGCTGTGACTATCCGTTCAGCCGATCATTTCAATAACCCTGTACCTACTGGAACGGTAATCCATTTTAGAACTGAAGGTGGTAATGTCGGTCAAGGGGATTTAGATGGTAGCTGTACTACTGTATCTAACACAGGTACTTGTTCTGTCATTTGGACTAGTTCAAATCCCCGACCTTTTGACGATAGAGTAGTTGAGTGTCCGACTCCTTTCATTGATAGAGATGGCACAATACATGTATCTCCTCCATGTACTGGTAATGTTTTGGATAGTTATAAAGACGGCGATAATTCTATCATCCCTGAACCAAGACCTGGTCGCTCAACGGTCACAGCCTATGCTATAGGTGAAGAGAGTTTTGTTGATCTAAATGGTAATGGATTATTTGATGCTGTGGAGACATGGACTGATATAACGGAAGCTTTCTTTGATGAAAACGAAGATGGCAGTTATCGTGGCGACCCGGTTCCTGCCGGTGCAATTAAAGAAGAGTATATTGACTATAATAGTAATGGTGTTTTTGATGCGGCTGATGGTTTTTATACAGGCTTACTTTGCGCTTCAGGTTCAGAAGCAAGCTGTAGTCAAACAGGTATAAATAATACTCAATCACAATTAAACGTGTTTAGAAATATGACCATCGTTATGTCTGGTTCCACTCCATATGGTCGTTTAGTTGATATTAATGATGTTGGTGATATTACAGATGTTGCAACAATTGATATTAGTTCTGTATTTTTAGATGATGATAATGATCCTTCAACACCAGATGTTGATGTTGGTTTATCAAGTAAAACAGTTTACTTGTTCTTGTCCGATGTAAACAACAATACATTAGCGAGTGGGACAACTATTACAGCTTCTACTGAAAATGGTGAATTATCATCTGCGACTAGTTCATATACTATTGGCAACAATACATCTAATAAGCCATTGTTGTTCACTTTCACTATTGGGCGAGAAAGTTCTTCAAATGATAAAACGGATGGTAATTTAACTATTACAGTGAAAACTTTATATGGTGACCCTGTAACGTATACAGTGAACGTCCATGATAATGGTTAATTGATTAGTATAAGCATTAACAAAAACCGCTCATAGAGCGGTTTTTTTATCTTTGAAAGTGGATGTCACTTCAATAAAAAAGCGCCTAGTTAGGCGCTTTTGGTTATTTTAAGTTTATGATTTATTTCTGAAATTGATAAACACTGCCAAGCTTTAATATCTGAGTTAACTCATCCAATGCAGTGCGCGATTCTATAATTAACTGCGGATCGGCTAAATCAGCCACAACTAAGCTGTCACGGTAATGCTTGTCTACCCATAGATTTAAGCGGCTAAATAAAGCGTCATTCATCAAGGTGTTTTGATTGACTGCGGAGATTTCTAATTCACTCATGGCAACACGTAAACGCAAACAAGCAGGGCCGCCGCCATTTTGCATACTTTGTTTTACATCAAAATATTTAACGTGTTTTATCGGCGTTCCTAAAGTCACAAGCTCATTTAAATAAGCATGGACTGCCGGGTTTTCTTGGCAATTTGTTGGGGCGATTATCGCCATTTCACCGTTAGGTAATGTGATAATTTGCGTGTTAAATAAATAGCTTTTAACGGCGTCATTAATTGATACTTGTGATGTCGCGACTTTAATAAAGTGAACATCAGTGTTCATTTTACGGCGTATTTCATCAAACTTTTCTGCGGTATTTAAAAATGCTTGTTCATGATAGAACAACACATTTTGGTTACCGACAGAAATAACATCATTATGGAAAACCCCCTGGTCAATCACATCAGGGTTTTGCTGTATGAAAACGCAGCTTTCGTCATCGATTTGATGTAACCGCGCTACCGCTTGCGATGCCTCTAATGTTTGCCTTGCTGGATATTTAGTCGGTTTAACTGCATTTGGGTTAGTCGCTTCTTGACCGTAGACAAATAACTCAACCCCAGCATGACCATAATCACCACACAAACGGGTGTGATTAGCTGCGCCTTCATCGCCAAAGCTTGCATGTTCTGGTAAATGTTGATGATGTTTAAAAAAACGTTCGTCTTTAAATGTGGCCTTTAAAATATTCGCCGTAGTTATCGGTTCTATACTACGGTGTAACTTATCTACCAAATTTGCTGGCGTAAAATGAACCTTGCCATCTCGACTGTCAGCACTGGGTGACACAGTTGCAGCATTAGCGGTCCACATAGATGAAGCACTACAGCAGGCATTGAGTAATGCAGGAGCTTGCTTGGCGGCTTGTGTTAACACTTCAGCGTCAGAGCCAGCAAAACCCATACGGCGCAGTGAATAAAGGTCTGGACGCTCTTGAGGGGCTAATACACCTTGAATCATGCCAAGATCGGCGAGTGACTTTGCTTTTTGAAGTCCTTGCTTGGCAGCAGCCTTGGGGTTGGATGCTTGAGCTGCGTTACTGTATGAAGCAACGTTTCCAAAAGAGAGCCCTGCATAGTTGTGCGTTGGCCCGACTAGACCATCGAAGTTCGCTTCAAAGTGCTTCATTTATTTTCCTTAATAGTCATTCTTATTGTTATTTAAATAGGTTTTTTACGATTTAATTTTGTGAAATTACCGTCAGTATACTGATGATATAAGGGTTAACAAGCGGTGACTCGGGTCGCAAATATTGAAAAAGTGACTAAACATGCACAAGTTTTACTTGCTAGACCCTAAATAATGAAATATTACTTTTTATTAACGCAATATTATTTTTTCTCCTTTTTTATAATTGATTAAAAAATGGCTCGCTGGACACATATTAGAGGTATTTACTTGAAACATTCGTCTCAACACTCTATATATGGAACCAATTTATATCTGTTAGAGACTTTTTGGCGCAAATTAAACTATGGGTAAATCACTAGTTATTGTCGAATCGCCGGCCAAAGCCAAGACTATTAATAAGTACCTTGGTAAAGAATTCATCGTTAAATCGAGTGTAGGTCACATCCGTGATTTGCCTACATCATCATCGCCAGACAGCACGGTAGCGACTAAAACGCCGGCTGAAGTTAGAAAAATGGCGCCTGAAGAAAAAGCTAAATACAAACTCGCGCGGGATAAACGTGCTTTAGTTGCCCGTATGGGGATTAACCCAGAAAAAGGCTGGGCGGCTAAGTATCAAATCCTACCAGGTAAAGAAAAAGTCGTTAAAGAGCTGCAAGCATTAGCTGAAACTGCTGACCACATCTATCTCGCAACCGATTTGGATAGAGAGGGTGAGGCAATTGCATGGCATTTGCAGGAAATTATTGGTGGTGACGAATCTCGTTATCAGCGCGTTGTGTTCAACGAAATTACCAAAACAGCCATTCAAGATGCATTTAGCAAACCATCTGTACTTGATACCAACATGGTTAACGCACAACAAGCGCGTCGCTTTTTAGACCGAGTTGTGGGTTTCATGGTGTCGCCATTACTTTGGAAAAAAGTAGCTCGCGGTTTATCTGCAGGCCGTGTTCAATCGGTAGCCGTTAGACTGGTAGTTGAGCGTGAAGGTGAGATTAAGGCATTTGTCCCTGAAGAATTTTGGGATGTGCATGCTGATTTAGCAACTTCGCAAGCTCAAAAGCTAAAAATGCAAGTGGCAAAATATCAGTCGGCGGCCTTTAGTCCAATTAATGAAGCTCAAGCTCAAGTAGCGTTAGATGCGTTAAAAGATTCAAAGTTTGTGGTTACCGGTCGTGATGATAAAGCGACATCAAGTAAACCATCAGCGCCTTATATCACCTCAACATTACAACAAGCAGCGAGTACTCGTCTTGGTTTTGGTGTTAAAAAGACCATGATGATGGCGCAGCGTCTTTATGAAGCAGGGCATATTACCTATATGCGTACCGACTCGACTAATTTAAGTCAAGAAGCGGTAGATGGTGTACGGGAAATGATCGCTTCTGAGTACGGCAACGACTATTTACCAGAAAACCCAATTCGATATGGTAGTAAAGAGGGCGCTCAAGAGGCGCATGAGGCTATCAGACCGTCTAACGTTAAAATCCTATCAGCTACAATGACTGACATGGAAAGAGACGCTCAGCGCCTTTATGAGCTTATTTGGCGCCAATTCGTTGCATGTCAAATGAATCCAGCTAAATATGATGCGACTCGTTTGACTGTGACTGCAGGTGATTACGAACTTAAAGCTAGTGGTCGTACACTGCGCTTTGACGGTTGGACTAAAGTGCAACCGCCAATGGGTAAGAAGAACGAAGAAGACAAGACTTTGCCAGTGGTTAATAAAGGCGATGTGTTAGATCTAAATGAATTGTTACCTAAACAACATTTTTCTAAGCCGCCTGCACGTTTTAGTGAAGCGTCATTAGTTAAAGAGCTTGAAAAGCGCGGTATCGGTCGTCCATCAACCTATGCAACGATTATTTCAACTATTCAAGACCGCGGTTATGTAAAAGTAGAAAACCGTCGATTCTTCGCTGAAAAGATGGGTGAAATTGTTAGTGACCGTTTAGTTGAAAGCTTCAGTGACATTATGAACTTTGACTTTACAGCTAGCATGGAGCAAACCCTTGATGATGTCGCTCAAGGTAAACTTGAGTGGAAAAAAGTCCTTGATGGTTTCTATGGCGATTTAACTAAGCAACTTAAACATGCAGAGTTAGATCCGGAAGAAGGCGGCATGCGTCTTAATGAGATGGTGCTGGCTGAAGACATTAAGTGTCCAACCTGTGGTCGCCCAATGGGTATTCGTACCGGCACCACCGGTGTGTTCTTAGGCTGTTCTGGTTATGCTTTACCGCCAAAAGAGCGCTGTAAAACCACCATGAACTTAACACCAGGTGAAGAAGCTGTCAGCGACAATGAAGATGCTGAAACTGATGCACTGCGTGCTAAACATCGTTGTGGTAAATGTGGCACCGCAATGGACAGTTATCTCATCGATGAAGAACGTAAATTACATGTTTGTGGTAATAACCCAACCTGTGAAGGTTACGAAATCGAAGCTGGTCAATTTAAGATTAAAGGTTATGAAGGACCAATCATTGAATGCGATAAGTGCGGCAATGATATGGAACTTAAAAATGGCCGCTTTGGTAAATACTTTGGTTGTACCAACACCGAATGTAAAAATACCCGCAAGTTACTAAAAAGCGGCGAAGCGGCGCCACCTAAAGAAGATCCTATCTTCTTACCTGATTTGAAATGTACTAAGTCTGATGCACATTTTGTATTGCGTGACGGCGCGGCAGGTATTTTCCTTGCAGCAAGTACGTTCCCTAAATCTCGTGAAACACGAGCGCCTTTGGTTGAAGAACTGGTTCATTATCGTGAGCAACTTTGGCCAAAATATCAGTACCTTGCCGATGCGCCAGTTACCGATGATGATGGTAATAAAGCCGCAGTTAAATTTAGTCGTAAAACCAAAGAGCAATATGTTGCTACTGAAGTTGACGGAAAAGCCACTGGTTGGTCATCAAAATTCATTGGTGGCAAATGGGTGAGCGAATCAACTAAGAAAAAGCCAGCTAAGAAAGCGGCGGCCAAAAAGCCAGCAGCGAAAAAAACAGTAAAGAAAAAGGAAGATTAATCTTCTTTCTCTAACAAATTAGCGATTGAAAAAATGGGACCATAGGGTCCCATTTTTATTGCTCAATTTTCATGTTTTTTAATCATCTAAATAAATAGCTATAGGATAATTAGCATTGCTGTTTTGATTATTGGGGGGCGATTATATTTCACTCAATAAAAAAACCTCCGAAGAGGCTTTAAAATCTGTAAATTAAATAAGTTAACCCGTTACCACTTCTTTTTAGGTTGAAACAACATATCAATATCATCACCTTCATTTTTATTCGGTTTTACTGCATCTGGGATCACTTGTTTTTGCTGTGAGTTAATCTCACTGAGTAACTCCTTTGCTTCGTCAACTTTGCGGGAAATAAATGGGTCATCCGGGGTTTTCGCTTTAATCGCTTGCAGTGTGGCTAGCGCCTTCGACACCATTTGCTTAGAAGAGCCAAATTGTTTTAGCGAATTAGACGCTCTTGCTCTTGAAAGCATGGATTCAACATTGATGCGTAACTGGTAACTGTCGATACGACTTTCTGCTTCAGCAAACACCTGCGGCTCTATTTTACCTTTATTATTTTCTGCCCGAACAATGGCTTTTAATTTTTTAAGCATTTGTACTAATTCTAGAATTTGCTTGTCATTGTCAGGTAAACGAAAGTTTTCTATGGCTAAGGCTTGCATTGCATTGTTATTTAAATTGGTTATTTGCGCTTGAATATCAATTTGTCTGCGTTGGTAATCCGCCTGCTGAGGCTGATTTACTAAATAGGAAACCGACACCTGTAGGGCTTCATTGATGCGTTTATATAACACCAAAATAATACTGCTAGGAAAAGAAGCTAAGCCGGTGCTGGAAAGTACTGACTCAGTTTCATCTATGATGGCTCGCTGACGTTTTAATTCCATTCGGCGTTCGGCTTCAGCACGCTCTTTTTGTTGTTGTATCAGACTGATACCAATGATGAGGAGAAAAAGTGCACCTATAAGGATCAGTACCAAAGTAAAGGTCATGTGGTTTCCATTCAATAATAAAATTGGACAGTGGCTTAACTGCCACTTTTATAAATATCTAAGCTGGTATTCTAGCTTATGAAAAAGTGTGTGTCGTAAAAAAGTCTTACATTGTGACGAAAAATTGTGGAAATAGTGACACAGTGGTCAAGATTAGCATTACAGAGCAATAACATGCAAAACTCTCAATGTTGTTATTACTGTTTGCATTAATATTTTAGATGTTCTATAACATTTAGCTATAAGGTTAAAATAATATGTGATTGGCAAGGGTGAAGGTCGTAACATGAAATTACAGCAACTAAGATATATTGCCGAAGTGGTAAAACATAATTTAAATGTCTCGGCTACCGCTGAAGACCTTTATACTTCTCAGCCGGGGATCAGCAAACAAGTACGGATGCTAGAAGATGAGTTAGGGATCCAAATCTTTGGTCGCAGTGGTAAACATCTTACACATGTGACCCCAGCAGGCCAAATGGTCATTGATATTTCTAATGACATTTTGGGTAAAGTTGAAAGCATTAAAAAAGTATCAGAAGAATATACCCAGCCTAACCAAGGCGAGCTGAATATCGCAACGACAGATACTCAGGCCCGTTACGCTTTACCGCAAGTGATTAAGCCTTTTATTAAGCGCTATCCGAAAGTTAACTTACATATGCACCAAGGTACGCCATCGCAAATTAGTGAACAAGCTGCTCGCGGTGATGCCGACTTTGCCATTGCAACTGAAGCTATGCATCTGTATTCAGACTTAATTATGTTGCCTTGTTACCATTGGAACCGTTCTGTGGTGGTGACCAAAGATCATCCGTTGGCCAATCGTAAAACATTAACCATTGAAGATTTAGCTGAATTTCCGTTAGTGACTTATGTGTTTGGCTTTGATAAAGCCTCAGAAATAGAAAAATCATTTAATAAAGCCGAACTTGAGCCCAGAGTGGTATTTAGTGCCACGAGCGCTGACGTGCTAAAAACCTATGTCAGATTAGGCCTAGGTGTGGGTGTTATTGCTTCTATGGCCATTGACCCAATTATTGATAAAGACTTGGTTGCCATTGACGCAAGTCATTTATTTGCCCACAGCACCACTAAAATAGGCTTTAGACGTGGCAGCTTTTTAAGAAGTTACATGTATGACTTTATGTATAACTTCGCCCCGCATCTCACCCGTGATGTGGTAGAAAAAGCGGTTGCGTTACGTGATCAGCAATTGATTGATGAAATGTTTGCAGGCATGACGTTACCTGTTCGCTAGTTTGAACTTGAAGGGGGCATAAGCTGTGTTCAAACAAAAAAATCTCGCGAATGCGAGATTTTTTATTTGAAGCTGATAGCAAGTTAACGTGATTTAGTCTGGTGCGTAACCATGCACGCCAATCGCTTTATCATCTAAATAGGCGATGTTATCCACCATTTTTAAACGCTGTAAGCTGAACCACTTAACGACCAGTGGGTAAATAGCATGCTCTTGTTCATGTACACGTGCTGCAAGCGTATCAACATCATCTTCTTCATAAACCGGTACTTTAGCCTGCAAAATCACAGGCCCAGCGTCAAGCTGCGGAATAACAAAGTGCACACTGGCGCCATGTTCAGCATCTTTGGCATCTATGGCTCTTTGATGGGTATTTAATCCAGTGTATTTAGGCAATAAAGAAGGATGGATGTTGATCATCTTTCCCAGATATTGGCTAACAAATTCATCAGATAAAATCCGCATAAAGCCAGCAAGTACAATTAAGTCAGGTTGATATTTCTCGATGGCTTGCTTCAGGCGTTGATCATATTGGACTCGAGTTTCATCTTTGCGTGCAATAACGCAGCTAGTATCAATTTCACTCTGATGCGCACGGATTAATCCATAGGCATCAGGCTTGTTACTAATTACGCCGACTACCTCAGCACTGACATTGTCATCGCAACCATCAATAATGGCTTGTAAATTACTACCATTACCAGAGATGAGTACTAGAACACGACAGCAATCAGTCATCTAGTTAATCTCCACTTGCTCTTCGTCACCTTGGCGAGTAGCAATTTCACCGATTAACCAAGCGTTTTCACCTTCAGCTTGTAGCAAGGTTAATGCGGCATCAACTTGCTCTGCTGGTAAGGCGATTATCATGCCTACACCGCAGTTAAAGGTGCGGTACATTTCAAATTGTTCAATGTTGCCGTTTTCCATTAACCAATCGAAAACCACAGGCCACTGCCAAGAATCACCTTTGACAACTGCTTTGCAATCGTTTGGCAGTACACGAGGAATATTTTCCCAGAAGCCACCGCCAGTGATATGAGCCATGGCATGCACTTCTGTTTGTTCAAGCAGCTTTAAAAGCGGCTTAACATAAATTCTTGTTGGTTCTAACAGATGATCGATTAGCGGCTTACCGGCTAAATCTTGCTTAGGATCCGCTTTGCTTACTTCAAGTACTTTACGAATTAAAGAATAACCATTTGAATGAGGACCAGTAGAACCTAGTGCAATTAACGCATCGCCAGATTTTACTTTAGTACCATCGATAAGGTTTTCTTTTTCAGCAACACCTACACAAAAGCCTGCTAAGTCGTAATCTTCACCTTCGTACATGCCTGGCATCTCAGCGGTTTCGCCGCCAATTAAGGCACAACCAGACTGAAAACAGCCTTCTGCAATGCCATTAACAACTGAAGTTGCTGTTTCGACATCAAGCTTGCCTGTTGCGTAGTAATCAAGGAAGAATAAAGGCTCTGCACCAGATACGATTAGGTCATTAACACACATAGCAACTAAATCAACACCGACAGTGTCATGCTTTTTGTAATCAATGGCTAAACGCAGTTTTGTACCAACACCGTCAGTACCAGAAACTAATACAGGGTGTTTATATTTAGTTGGTAGCTCGCATAGCGCGCCAAAACCACCTAAATTGCCCATAACTTCAGGACGATGAGTGCGTTTTACTGCAGTTTTAATGTTATCTACTAATGCATTACCAGCATCGATATCAACGCCAGCGTCTTTGTAACTAAGTGGTGTAGGAGTAGTCACGGAGGATCCTCTAGGGTACATCGTTTTATGGGATTTTATGCGGCGATATTCTAACAGCTTGTGATCGTCGTCGAAAGCCATCATTTGGATTTATGCGCCCATGAAAACAGTTTTCTGTAATAGTTTTATTGTTTTAGCGTGAGATTGTTTGCAAATATGAAACTTTATGTTTTCTAATGAGGATAAATAAACTAAGATTTGAAGAATTTGCGAAAAATATCTCATCAATAGGAGTGCAAAAATGAAAGTCGTTGAAGTTAAACACCCGCTAATCCGCCATAAAGTGGGTTTAATGCGTGAAGCTGATATTAGTACTAAAAGATTTCGTGAGCTTGCTACTGAAGTCGGTAGTTTATTAACTTATGAAGCCACTTCTGATTTTGAAACTGAAAAAGTAACCATCCCTGGCTGGAACGGCCCTGTTGAAATTGAGCAAATAAAAGGTAAAAAGGTGACAGTGGTACCTATTCTGCGTGCTGGTCTTGGCATGATGGATGGTGTCTTAGAGCATATGCCTAGCGCTAAAATTTCAGTTGTGGGTATTTACCGTGATGAAGAAACACTTGAGCCAGTGCCATATTTTGACAAGTTAGTCAGTAATGTTGATGAGCGTGTTGCCATTGTGGTTGATCCAATGCTTGCTACTGGTGGCTCAATGATTGCGACTATCGATTTACTAAAAAGCCGTGGCTGTGTGTCTATTAAAGCATTAGTGCTTGTGGCGGCCCCTGAAGGTATTAAAGCACTAGAAGCTGCCCATCCTGATATTGAATTATACACTGCCGCTATTGATGACTGCCTAAATGAGCAAGGTTATATTTTACCTGGTTTAGGTGATGCTGGTGATAAGATATTTGGTACTAAGTAACTAACCTCTGTTACTAACATTGTTAAGCAATAAAAAGGGAGCCAATTGGCTCCCTTTTTATTGCTTATTTTATTAACTACAAAACCATCGCAGCAACCCAACCAAATGCGATTAACGGAATGTTGTAATGAATAAAGGTTGGGATAACACTGTCACGAATATGATCGTGCTGGCCATCAGCATTCAAGCCTGCTGTTGGGCCTAAGGTTGAGTCCGATGCAGGAGAGCCCGCATCACCTAATGCAGCGGCTGTGCCCACCAAGGCGATTGTAGCCGCCACTGAAAAGCCAAATGTCATTGCTAATGGAACATAAATCGTAGCAATAATTGGGATGGTAGAGAAAGAAGAGCCAATCCCCATGGTAATTAATAAGCCGACAACAAGCATCAATAGTGCGGCAAGCGCTTTATTATCGCCAATGATGTCGCCTAATGAAGTCACTAGGGTGCTGACTTCACCTGTTGATTTTACCACAGCAGCAAAACCTGCAGCTGCAATCATGATGAAGCCGATATTGGCCATCATTAGCACGCCTTGGTTAAACATATCTTGCCTCACATCCGCTTTGATAATGCCTGAGAAGCGGAAAATGAGAAAGCCCGTCAAGGCGCCAAAAATCATTGAATCAGTTTGTAGCTGCACCACTAAGGTTGCAAAAATGGCGAATAAAGAAATCACGATAGTTTTCTTGTTGATACTCACTGTTTTTTCTGTGGACTCGACATCTTTAATTTCATACTGGCGTGGTTTACGGTAAGTGATAAATACCGCTATTAATAAGCCAGTGATCATTCCAAGAGCGGGTAGCATCATTGCCATTGGAATTTGCTCTTTAACAGCGCCAAGGCCGTTATTGTTTAAATTAGCTAACAAGATGTCATTTAAGAAAATACCACCAAAACCAATGGGTAAAATCATGTAGGTGGTTACTAAGCCAAAAGTGATGATACAAGCCACTAAGCGGCGATCAATGTTGAGCTTACTTAATACATGTAATAGTGGCGGAATTAAAATGGGAATAAAGGCGATATGAATAGGTAAAATATTTTGCGAGCTAATGGCCATGATTAATATTGACGCTAAGATCAACCAACGAACCACTAAGGTATTGGTGCTGTTTGGTTCTTTTCCCACTTTTTTAATGATGTTGTGGGAAATGAGCGTGGTTAAACCTGAGTGTGATAGCGCAGCAGCAAAGGCACCTAAAAGTGCATAACTTAACGCAATTTGCGCTCCGCCACCGAGACCATTATTAAAAGCGGTGATGGTTTGATGTATATCTAATCCACCAAATAGGCCAGCCGCGAGGGCACTAATGGTGAGCGCGATGACAACATTCACACGCATAAGACTTAATGCGAGCATTAAGGTGACAGCAATTACGACGGCATTCATATTAATTAATTCTTATTGAGTTGTGTTTTAGATAATTATTCTGAGCTTATTCTTATCTGTATAGGTATACATGTCCAGTTTATCTCTAACGAGTTTAAATGTTTTGCCTGCTTGTGATTGGGGTTTATGATTCTTGTAACAAGGCTTGTGAGGATGTTATTTTTATTCTTCATGTCACAGAATCTTTTTAATATGGAGCATTTATCAGCAGCTGAAATACTTTTCAGCATAAAGGGCTTATCTCTTTTATCAATAACGGGTAAGGTATAGCTCAAATATGAGAACAATATATCTATTTAGGTATGCATTTATGCGAGCTATCTCGCATATTGCTGCAGTTCGGGTATAATGCCATCCAGATTAACAGGCATTGTTTTAAATTTTTTCAATCCATAGATGGAGATATAAAATGAGCGTATTAGTAGGCCGTCCGGCCCCAGATTTTACTGCCGCTGCGGTTCTTGGTACTGGTGAAATCGTTGATAGCTTCAACCTAGCGACTGCTATTAAAGGTAAGCAAGCTGTTGTTTTCTTTTACCCACTTGATTTCACTTTCGTGTGTCCTTCTGAGTTGATCGCATTTGATCACCGTATTGAAGAATTCACTAAACGCGGTGTTGAAGTTATTGGTGTTTCAATTGACTCTCAGTTCTCACACAACGCTTGGAGAAATACTTCAGTAGATAAAGGCGGTATTGGTGAAGTTAACTACACGTTAGTTGCTGACGTTAAACACGAAATCTGTAAAGCTTACGATGTTGAGCATCCAGAAGCTGGTGTTGCTTTCCGTGCGTCTTTCTTAATCGACAAAGAAGGTCAAGTCCGCCATCAAGTTGTTAACGATCTGCCACTAGGTCGTAACGTTGATGAAATGCTACGTATGATCGATGCATTACAATTCCACGAAGAGCACGGTGAAGTTTGTCCTGCTGGTTGGGAAAAAGGCGACAAGGGTATGACTGCAACCACTGAAGGTGTTGCTTCTTACTTAAAAGATAATTCTGACCAGCTTTAAGTTATTAGCTAGTTAGATCTAAAAAAGCTGCCAATGGCAGCTTTTTTGTTATTGGGACTTAATTAGTCCACAGTTTCTCTTTTTTAAAGCTGTTATATTTTTGCAAACAGCTAACATGCATGACTACTGAGCTGTAGGTGTTATCGCAGTCACAGCACTGGTATCAAGCTCTGCAGAAGAATCTTCAGTGTCTTCTGCAACTGGCATAGGCCAGCCACCTAACGCTTTCCATCGATTGACGATATAGCAAAAAAGTTCAGCAGTACGTTCAGTATCATATAAGGCGGAATGCGCTTCTTTATTATCAAAATCAATGCCGGCCATTTTACAGGCTTTGGCTAATACCGTATGACCAATAGCAAGACCTGCAAGAGTTGCGGTGTCAAAGGTCGCAAAAGGGTGGAATGGCGACCGTTTTAAATCATTTCGCTCAATGGCTTTATTTACAAAGCCAATATCAAATGCTGCATTATGGGCAACGATAATACAGCGATGACAGTCAGCAGCTTTTTGCGCTTTTTTAACCATCTTGAATATTTCTAGAAATGCTTGTTTTTCGTCAATAGCACCACGTAATGGATTGGTTGGATCAATCCCATTAAATGCTAAGGCTTCTGGTTCAAGATTGGCACCTTCAAAAGGCTCGATATGAAAGTGAATGGTTTTATCCAATTCGATTACGCCATCATCATTCATTTTAAGGGTGGTGACAGCTATTTCTAGCAACGCATCAGTTGCAGCATTAAATCCCGCAGTCTCGACATCGATAACTACAGGGAAGTAACCTCTAAAGCGGTGTTTGAATTTGTTTGCGTCGCAGATATCGCTCATTAAAAACCTCATTCTTCATTCTGGCGGCTATTATGCTAAAACTGCGCCTCGGTGTCATGTTTGATCGGCGAATAATTCTGCTAAAGGAAAATTAAATACTGCCGATAAAAAATATGTGAACAGCAATCGGGATGTTTTTATGTGGCGTAAATTACTTTTAGTAAGCAGTTTTTGTTTTGTATCTTCAGCACAAGCTGATTTACAACAATATGTTGCGTCTCTTGATGACTCTATGTGGCGCCTAAGCGAAAATAGCCCGATAGAGTGTCGGCTTGAACATGACATCCCTGCATACGGCAAAGCTATTTTCACTAGTCGTGCTGGTAAAGACTTAAATTTGAACTTTAGTCTTGATATGTGGAATAAACCCGATCAAATCACCGAGGCGCAACTGATAAGTAAAGCGCCCCAATGGCGCCCAGGCGTTAATGCAAAAGAGATCACCACCTTAACTTACCATAAGCAGTTTAACGGTGAAGTGCCACGTAAAGCAGCTTGGTCGATGCTGACTGAATTAAGTAAAGGCATGCAGCCGACTTTTTATTATGCTGATTGGTATAACCGCACTGATAAAGTCGCGGTAGGGTTATCAGCAGCTAATTTTGGTGGTGAATATCGTCAATTCCGTTCTTGTTTGGCTACGCTATTACCTTATAGTTTTGACGATATCGCATTTACTGTACTTAACTATGAAGCAGGCGGCACCGCATTAACCCGTTTCTCTAAGCTTCAATTAAACCGAGTGCAGGAATACTTATCTTATGACTCTGATGTTGAGCTAGTGTTTGTTGACGCTTATACCGATAGTTATGGTGGGCGTTCGGTTAACCAAAGGGTATCGGATAGACGGGCCGATTCTGTGGCTGATTTATTAGTTGCCAGTGGCATTGAGCAAAGCAGAATCCATAAAACCGGTCACGGTGAAAGACGCCATGTTGCATCGAATCAACTCTCTGAAGAAAGAGATCGTAACCGTCGAGTAGTGATTAAAATTTCTAAAACGATTTAACCTACAGATGATAAATTTTCTAATTGGCTTAGTCGGGTGATTAGGCCTTTTTTGTCTCTACTATTTCTGTATTATTCTCGAAAAATAGGCAAAAAAATACCCGCTTAAAGTAAGCGGGCAAACAATTTGTATTCACAAATTCAAGGAAGGAAGTCAAGCATAAGAACCAGGGATAAGTTGAGGTATTGGGATACATCAACTAGAAGTTCTTGGTTTTCTATAACTCAGTAAGCTATGTCAACTTAATAAGCTATGTCCTGAAAACAAGGCGTATATTAGAGACTTTGCTCTAAGCTGACAAACTAGAAAAATTTCGACTTCGCATTAAAAAAACTAATGTGACTTTAGGTTGAGCTTTAGCGTTTAAGCACCCATTTATGAAGTAATAGCGCTATAAGTAAATGAATAATCATCTGGCGTGCATATTTAGTCGAAAGTGTGCGGTATTGGATGATAATCAATTGTTAAGTTATTCAATTAAAGTACCTGGCTAATTATTTTTATTCGAAATTATCTTGTGATAAGCCTATGAAATAGTCTTGTAATCCCTAAATAAATACAGATTTTCGCAATAATTATATTTTGAGGTATATTACTTTCAGGCATGAAGCCACAATGCAAAAGAAGGTTGCTTAAAATGATAATAAAAATGCCCTTATTACAGGGTTCACTACTCTCCATTGTCCTTGGAACTGCACTTACTGCTTGTCAACACGCACCAGACTCTACGGTAGAACAAGTCACAAGTACCACTAAATATTCTTATCCAAATACAGTCGAACAAGATTTGGTTGAAACACTACACGGTGTGAGTGTTGCCGATCCTTTCAGACATTTAGAGCAAAATACACCAGAAACTGAACAGTGGGTTAAACAACAACAAGATTTTGGTAGCCAGTATTTAAATAACATTAACAACAAGCAAGCTGTGGTTGATCGCATTACAGCATTATGGAATTTTGAGAAAGTGTCAGCGCCATTTGAAAATGGCTCAAATACTTTTTTCTATCAAAATGACGGGTTGCAGTCACAGTCTGTGTTGTATGTAACTGATAAAGCTGGCAATACCAAAGAATTACTTAACCCCAATACACTTTCTGAAAACGGTACCGTTGCGCTATCTGGTGTTTCGGTCAGTAATGACGGTAAAACACTGGCCTACGGCGTTTCAAAATCTGGATCTGACTGGCAGCAGTGGCAGTTCATTGATATTGCCTCAGGCGCAGCGCTGGCCGATAAACTGCAGTGGATTAAGTTTTCAACCGCCACGTGGGACGCCAATAACCAAGGTGTTTATTATTCTCGCTATGATGCACCAGCCGGTGGCGATGCACTTGCTGATGTCAATTTTAATCAAAAAGTGTATTACCACAAAATTGGTACCCAGCAAGCTGAAGATATACTTATTTATGAGCGCCCACAAAACAAAGATTGGGGCTTTGGGGCTGAAATAACCGAAAAGGGCGACTACTTATTAATAACTGTCTCTCAAGGCACTGATAGCCGCAATCGGTTCTTCTATAAGTCACTGCAAACTGCTGATGCTGAAGTGGTTGAGTTAATCACCGATTTAGAAGCTCAATATGTTTTCCTTGGTAATGATGAAGAGCATTTCTATTTTAAGACAGATTTAGATGCGCCAAATGGAAAAGTCATTGAGATAAATATTAATCGTCCAGAAAAAGCCCATTGGCAAACAATTATCCCTGAGTCTAGCGATCCCATTAACGATATTGCGATTGTCCATGATCATTTTGTAGTGAGTTACCTACATGATGTATTAGGTAAAGTATCGATATACGGTTTAAATGGCACCAAAAGGCAAGATGTTGCGCTTCCAGGTAAAGGCCGTGTTTTAGGACCATACGGAAAACGCAGTAAAGATTATTTCTATTTTGCCTTCAATAGCTATGTGCAACCGCAAACGATTTATAAATTTGATTTTAGAAGCGGTGAAACCAGTTTATATAATCAGCCTAAAGTTTCGTTTAATCCCGATGACTACGTTTCTGAGCAAGTGTTTTATACCAGTAAAGATGGCACCCGTATTCCAATGATGGTGTCTTATAAAAAAGGGGTAACCCTTAATGGCAACAACCCAACACTGCTCTATGCCTATGGTGGCTTTTCGATTTCGATGACACCACGTTTTAGCCCTGCAAATATTGCTTGGCTCGATATGGGCGGAATATATGCCGTTCCCAATATCCGCGGCGGGGCAGAATATGGCGAAAGTTGGCATCAAGCAGGCATGTTCGATAAAAAGCAGAATGTGTTTGATGACTATTATGCTGCTGCGGAATACCTGATTGATAATGGTTACACCAACAAATCAAAGTTAGGCGCTTATGGTCGCAGTAATGGTGGTTTATTGATGGGCGCGGTATTAACACAGCGACCTGATTTATTTGCCGCAGTACTGCCAGCGGTCGGTGTGCTAGATATGCTACGGTTTCAGAAGTTCACCATAGGTTGGGCCTGGGTCAGTGAATATGGCAGCGCGGATGTGGCTGAGCAATTGCCTGCATTATTAGCTTACTCTCCGTATCATAATGTCAAACCTGGGAATTATCCTGCCACTATGGTGATGACAGCAGATCATGATGACCGCGTTGTGCCACTGCATAGCTTTAAATTTGCAGCTATGATGCAAAAACATCAACAAGCAAACAAGCCGGTGATTATGCGTATTGAGTCCAATGCTGGTCATGGCTCTGGTAAACCTACTGCCATGAAAATTGATGAAGCTGCAGATATATACAGTTTCTTGTGGCACAGTTTTGGTTTAGCCATTCCCGCTAAAATTCATTAGTGATAATTTATGTTGAGATTACTATCTTGAAAGGCCTAGATTTACAGCCTATTCGTGATGTTAATCTCAATTTTTATGTTACCTAAATGTAACTACAAAAGGCGCTAACATTAAACTTTATTCATTTGCCGCTAATATCTCTGCAAAAGCCATATTTTAATGCCAAATTAAGTCTTAAACCCTAAAATAATCCCCGTTTTGCTAGGTTGCTTTGTTCACAAGCGTGGTGGTACTCGGTATAGTAAGCCATCTTTTATTACGCAAAATTCACAATCGCTAATTATGTTTACATGGCCTATTTCTATTTATTATGAAGACACCGATGCTGGTGGTGTTGTTTATCATTCGAATTATTTAAACTTTTTCGAACGTGCTCGCACAGAGTGGTTAAAAGCTATGGGAATAAAGCAAACTGAATTGTTAGCTAATGACATTGCTTTTGTGGTGAAACATGCTGAGCTAGACTTTAAAGTTGCAGCAAGATTCGAGCAGAACTTAATTGTTGAATCTGAGCTGACAGAATTAAAAAAAGCTTCGCTGATATTTAAACAGCGATTGCTAGATGATAATGGTGTTAGCTATTGTGAAGCCACTATTGTTGTCGCTTGTATTGCTTTATCTCGAATGAGACCTAGGGCTATTCCATCCAATATTGTGCAGGAGTTTAATCGTGCAAGCTGAAATTTCTTTTATCGGTCTTTTTTTAGAGGCAAGTCTTCTCGTTAAGTTAGTGATGCTAACCTTATTATGTTTATCTATTGCCTCATGGGCGGTAATCATTCAGCGCCGTAAATTGCTCAATTCAGCCCGCGCTAAATCAATAAAATTTGAAGATACTTTTTGGTCTGGTGTGGATTTGAATAAACTTTACAAAGAGTTGTCAATTCGTGGTGAATCATTGACAGGCCTTGAAGCATTATTTGTCGCAGGCTTTAAAGAGTACTCTCGCTTGAGTTCAGCAAACAGTAAGTCTCCTGAAGCTGTTATGGACGGCACATCAAGGGCTATGCGAGTCAGTTTATCCCGTGAAGTTGAAAAACTTGATACTCATTTACCTTTATTAGCCACAATCGGTTCAACCAGCCCTTATATCGGCCTGTTCGGTACAGTATGGGGCATTATGAATTCATTTATTGCATTGGGCACAGTAGAAAATGCCACTTTAACTATGGTAGCGCCGGGTATTGCTGAAGCTTTGATCGCGACAGCTATGGGGTTATTTGCTGCTATTCCAGCTGTTATTGCCTATAACCGTTTCTCGACACAAGTAGAAAAACTTGAAATGGCCCACGTTAACTTTATGGAAGAATTTTCTAACATATTACAACGCCAAGCCTACAGCGAGAAGGAATCGGTGTAATGTATCAACGCAAGCGCCGCCGTCCAGTTGCCGAAATTAATGTTGTACCCTATATCGACGTAATGTTGGTGCTGCTTATTATTTTTATGGTGACAGCGCCAATTGTTTCACAAGGCGTAAAGGTGGAACTACCTCAAGGTAAAGCTGAACCATTATCGGCAGAAAGCAAACCGCCTATCGTTGCCTCAATTGATGAGTTTGGTGAATACTTTCTGAATGTGGGCAGCGGATCAAATAACGATCCACTCTCATTGGATGAAATTTCAGTGCAAGTGGGTGCAATGATCCAGCTTGAGCCAGAAAGACCTGTAGTTGTAAAAGCCGATCGTCGCATAGCATATGAAAACGTGATTCAACTCATGGTCAGCTTACAAGGTGCGGGTGTGCCTGCGGTGGGCTTAATGACTGATTCGCCTGAGGAGTAGTTTGGTGGCTGTTAAATCTGAATTAACTTTACCCGTTGTTATTTCTGCCGGCATTCATATTGGGGTAATCGTGGTGCTTGCTTTAGGCATTAGTTTTGAAGATAAACCTAAACATTTACCACAAACTCAATCTGAACCCATCGTTCAGGCCGTTGTGGTTGATCAGCAGCGTATTAATGACCATGCTGAAAAACTTAAACAACAACGAAGCGATGCCGAGCGAAAAGAAAAACAACGTCAAGCTGAAATCGATAGGCAAGCGCGCAAAGCTAGAGAAGAAGTGCGAAAAGAACAAGAACGTATTAAGCAGCTTGAAATTCAACGTAAGCAAAAAGAGCAAGAAACCATAAAAGCCAATAATGCCGCTAAGGCTGCGCAGCAAAAAGAAGCTGCAGAAAAAGCCAAAGCAGAAAAGGCCGCTGAACTTCGTAAACAGCAAGAAGCGCAGCGTATAGCTGCAGAGAAAAAAGCTGAAGAAAAGCGCCAGCGTGAAGAAGCTGCAGCTGCTAAAAAGCGTGAAGAAGACAGAAAACGTAAAGAAGAAGCTGAACGTAAACGTAAAGCCGAAGAGGCTGAGCGTGCTCGCCAGGAAAAAGAAATGGCAGATGCAATGGCTGCTGAGCAAGTTGCCTTATCTGCAACCCGTAATAAACAGGTTGTATCTGAGGTAAACAAGTATACCGCGATGATTAAATCAACTATCCAACGTAATTTGGTTGTTGATGAGTCAATGCGTGGTAAAAGTTGCCGCGTGTTAATTCGATTAGCGCCAGATGGCTTTGTTACCGCGAGTCAAACATTAAGTGGCGATCAAGTTGTTTGTCGTGCAGCGAAAGCTGCGATAAATAAAGCAGGGCGGTTACCGGTTTCTTCTGAAGCTGATGTGTATAACAAAATGAAAGAAATTAATTTAACCGTATCACCGGAATTTAATTAAAGGGGTCACATGAAGATTTTGGCAAAATGGTTAACACTATTTGTAGTTCTTGTAAGTAGCAGTGCGAATGCCGCATTAGATATCGTTATTACTGAAGGTGTTGATGCTGCAAGACCTATCGCGGTTATGCCGTTTGTATGGCAAGGTACAGGGCCAGCACCTGAGCGTATCAGTGATGTGGTGACCAGTGACTTAGCTCGCAGTGGCACATTTAGTCCGCTTGATGCGCGCAGTTTACCGCAAGCAAATATCAGCACTGTGAAAGAATTTACCTCTCAAGTGTGGAATTCAACGGCATCTGAAGCGTTATTAGTGGGCTCAATTAAGCCTTATGGCAATAATCAATATTTGGTGAGTTTTGATCTGATTGATTTAGTCAAAGCCCAGCTACAAACTGATAAAGGCCCAATGAAAAATAGTGAACTACTGCTTGAGAGCCGTGAAACTGTTATCAGTGAAGCACAGTTTAGACAATATGGTCACCGCATTAGTGACATTGTTTATGAAAAACTAACCGGTATTCGTGGGGCGTTTTTAAGTCGAGTCGCTTATGTTGTCGTTAAACAAGGTGAAAAATCTCCTTACCATTTGATGATTGCCGACTATGATGGTTATAACGAGCAAATGTTACTTCGCTCGCCAGAGCCGTTAATGTCACCAAGTTGGTCACCAGATGGCAGACGTTTAGCTTATGTGAGCTTTGAAAACCGTAAAGCGGAAATCTTTGTGCAAGATATTTATACCCAAGAGCGTACTAAAGTCAGTTCTCATCAGGGTATTAATGGCGCACCGAGTTTCTCACCAGATGGTAAAAAGCTTGCTGTGACACTATCTAAGGATGGTCAGCCTGAAATTTACGTAATCGATATTGCCAGTAAAGCGATAAAGCGCATTACTAATCATTATGCTATCGATACTGAAGCATCGTGGATGCCAGATGGAGAATCACTTATTTTTACCTCTGAGCGCGGCGGAAAACCGCAAATTTACCAAGTGAAACTCAGCACAGGCAAAATTTCACGTATGACCTTTGAAGGCGAGTGGAACTTAGGTGGCACGATCACTCCAGATGGTCGCAGTATGATTTTTGTAAACCGTACTAACGGAAAATACAATATTGCACGAATGGACTTGCAAACCCGTTTTATGCAAGTGCTGACATCAACGACCCTTGACGAGTCGCCAAGTATTGCACCAAATGGCACCATGGTTATTTATGGTACTACACACCAAGGCAAGCAAGTGCTCGCTGCGGTGTCTATGGATGGACGATTTAAAGCAAGATTACCCGCAGGTCAAGGTGAAGTTAAATCACCAGCCTGGTCACCATTTTTATAATATTAATAAGGATTTCCAATGAATCTGAATAAGTTGTTTAAAGCTATGTTAGTTGTTGTACCTGTTATGGCATTAGGTGCATGTAGCACAACTTCAGAATCTGAAACCGATGCAAGTGGTTCTACAAGTGGCTCAACCACAACTACTGGCGGTGAATACGGTTCTGGTGGTGTTGAAACAGGAGGCGTTGCACCAATCTTAACGCCTGAAGAGCAACAACGCGTAGAGCAAGAAGAATTACGCGCTCAAAATATCATTTATTTTGATTTTGACCGCAGTGAAGTACAAAGCGAAAACGCTGCCATTATTCAAGCTCATGGCAATTACTTAGTTGAGCATCCAAATGTTCGTGTATTAATTGAAGGTCATGCTGATGAGCGTGGTACACCTGAATACAATATTGCTTTAGGTGAAAGACGCGCTAAAGCTATTGCGAAATACCTTCAAAGTATGGGTGTACAACCAAGTCAAATGAGTGTTGTTAGTTATGGTGAAGAAAAGCCATTAGATTTCTCTCGAAGCGAGAGTGGTTTTGCTAAAAACCGTCGTGGTGTTTTAGTTTACTAATCATCGCGGTTGAACTTTCGTAATAGGAAGGCCAGCACTTGTTGGCCAGTTTAGGAGTTTATTGATGAAACATGCTGTTTTATTTGCTGCAATGTTTTTTGCTGCTGGTGCCACTGCTGCGCCAGCGCCGGTGCAAGATCTTGCTGGTGGTTCAAATGACGATCGTATATCTCGTCTCGAGCGTATCATTAAAGCAAAACAACAAACGGAATTTGAAGCGCAGCAGCGTTTAGATACTTTGCAACGTGAAGTGTTAGATTTGCGAGGCATTACTGAGCAGCAAGACTATCAAATTAGTCAAATGTTACAGCGTCAACGTCAGTTGTATGAAGAAATTGCTAATTTATCAGCTAGTGCCGCGGCGACTACGGTTACCGTTGCTGAAAATAATGCCGCTTCAGCAGGCCCATCTAGCTTAGGTGAAACTGCTAGTTACGAGCAAGCGGTGAATTTAGTGCTTAAAGAGCGTAAGTACGATGAGGCTATTCCTGCTTTTAGTGATTTTATTAAGCAATACCCTGATTCCACTTATGCAGCAAATGCAAATTATTGGTTAGGGCAACTGTTGTTTAATAAAGGTACCTTTACTGAAGCGAAGCAAGCTTTTGATGCAGTGGTCACTAAATATCCTAATTCTAATAAGCGTGGTGATAGTTTAGTTAAGTTAGGCATGATTGCTGAAAAAGAAGGTGATAAAGCTACCGCAACTGCTTTTTACAATCGAGTGCTTAAAGAATACACAAATAGTGCATCGGCACGTTTAGCACAGCAACAATTGTCTGCGTTGTAACCCTAATTTAACCTAAAAACAGCCTCTTAGTTTGTTTTTAGTGCAAACGGCAAAAAAAGGATAAATTGCGCTTGCATGAGCAAATGAAAAAGGTATTATAGGCGCCCTCAGAACGGAGCAACGTTCTAGGGCCATTTGAACAAGTTAGATTAACTTATTTTGATGGTAGATTGATTGAATACTATTTATAGGCTTCAATTATTCTGAAAGCTTTAAGATGGGCCGTTAGCTCAGTTGTTTGTGCTCTTGTTAACAAGAACAGGCAGTTGGCTTTTGTTCCAATTAGTACAATTAGTATTAATAAAACCCAGATGGGCCGTTAGCTCAGTTGGTAGAGCAGTTGGCTTTTAACCAATTGGTCGAAGGTTCGAATCCTTCACGGCCCACCACTTTTCTGAAAGTGAGATTGCCTGTTAGGCTTTAATTCAGACGTAACCCATCGTTACGTAAAACCCAGATGGGCCGTTAGCTCAGTTGGTAGAGCAGTTGGCTTTTAACCAATTGGTCGAAGGTTCGAATCCTTCACGGCCCACCACTTTTCTGAAAGTGAGATTGCCTGTTAGGCTTTAATTCAGACGTAATGCCTCGTTACGTAAAACCCAGAT
>NZ_JBFRKG010000036.1:0-16390 GCF_041469325.1 Shewanella sp. 10N.286.51.B8 | reverse complement strand
TAAAACCCAGATGGGCCGTTAGCTCAGTTGGTAGAGCAGTTGGCTTTTAACCAATTGGTCGAAGGTTCGAATCCTTCACGGCCCACCACTTTTCTGAAAGTGAGATTGCCTGTTAGGCTTTAATTCAGACGTAATGCCTCGTTACGTAAAATTAGATTGGTCGTTAGCTCAGTTGCTTGTTCACACAGACAGTTGGCTTTTGTTCCAAGTTAGTACAATAAGTATTAATAAAACCAAGATGGGCCGTTAGCTCAGTTGGTAGAGCAGTTGGCTTTTAACCAATTGGTCGAAGGTTCGAATCCTTCACGGCCCACCACTTTTTTGAAAGTGAGATTGCCTGTTAGGCTTTAATTCAGAATATCCCCTTAGCTACTCCTCTGTTATTATTCGTTATAATTACTATCTCAATTACTATCTCAATTACTATCTTAATAACTTTGATATTTTGCCTTAATATTCCCTTAGTTCTAATTCAGACTTAAACGCTACATTCCCTTTGTTCATATTTGGCTGCTTATCATTCTTTAGCCTTAACTTTTGTTGCTACCTGCCTACTTTTGTCTAATAGACCTATTGCTAATGTTGCTTGCTTGTTAAGTGGGTCATATTGCTATGGATGATAAGAATAGGGAGAGAATGATGAAACAAACACAAATTAGTTTAGCTATAGGTTGTTCATTACTGTTATTGAGCAGTACTAGCTACGCAGATACAGAAATGGAGTTTGGTGGCTATGTCAAAGCTGATGTGATGTTCAGCAGTTATAGCAATGGGGCACCTGACTCAGGAAACTTATCTCGTCAATTTTATGTACCAGGTACCATTTATGGTGAAGCTGGTAATGGTAAGGAAGTCGTCGACTTTCAAGCCCGCGAAACGCGTTTTAATTTTAAAACTGTATCAGATTTCGATGGCCATAAATTATCAGGTTTTATCGAACTTGATTTTATGACTCATACTGATGGTAATGAGCGAGTATCAAACAGTTATTCCCCGCGTATTCGACAAGCCTTTGTCAGTTATGACAATTGGACTGTTGGTCAAACATGGACTACCTTCCAAAATCCAGGTGCATTACCTGAAAATTTAGACTTTGTGGGCGCAGCTGATGGTACGCCGTTTGTGCGTCAAGCGATGATCCGCTACACCAATGGCGGCTTTCAAATTGCGGTAGAGAACCCTGAAACAACTGTAAATCAATATGGTACAGCTTCAAGAGTGACGAGTGGTAGCGGTATGGTTCCTGATGTCGTTGCTCGTTATAACTTTAAGTCTGAAGGTGGTTCAGCAATTTCACTTGCTGCAATGGTTCGACAGTTGAATGTAGAGCAAGACTTTAAAGATGCAGATGGCAATGTTTTACAGTCAGTTGATTCAAGCGAACTGGGTTATGGTGCCAGTATCGCGGGTGTTATTCCTGTCGGTAATGATGATTTTAAATTCTCGGTCACTTATGGTGAAGGCCTAGGTCGTTATATGGCGCTTAACTATGCCAATGCTGGTAACTTAGATGCATCAGGTGATATCCAAACTATTAGCTCTTATGGTGGCTTTGCTGCTTACCGTCATTGGTGGAATGATAAATGGCGTAGTAGTTTAACCTTTGCTGCACTAGAAATTGATAACGATACTTCATTATCAAGTGATGGTGTCAATGCGAGTTCATACTCTGGTTATATCAACTTACTCTACTCACCAACAAAACCGTTAACGTTTGGTGTTGAGTATATGTATGCTATGAACGAAAAAGAAAGTGGTGTAGATGGCGATTTAAGCCGAGTGTTATTCTCTGCTAAATACGTTCTATAAAAATATTTTTCTTAAATACAAAAAAGGGTTAATTCAATAAATTAACCCTTTTTATTGTCTGCGAAATGCGCTCAACGCAGCTTAGTTGTAATCATTGGTGATTAAGCAACTAATTTATTGTCGCGAACGTATTTATCATATTCTGTGTAACCGCCAACATGAACTTCATCAACGAAGATTTGCGGTACAGTTTCAACAGGCTTACCAACGGTTTTTTCTAAGTCTGCTTTAGAAATGCCTTCAGCGTGAATATCGACATATTTGAATTTAAAATCGTCACGTTGCGCAGTTAATTTTTCTGATAATTCAACAGCACGAACACAATATGGGCAGCCTGGACGGCCAAAAATAACAACAAACATAGTGACTCCTTTTTTTGATTTGACGATTTATACCATAAGTTTTATCGAATTGATATTGTATAAGCGCAGCGACTAAAAACTACTATCCGTGATCGTTTTATAACGGCCTTTATAGTCAAAAAACTTTTCGACTAAATACCATTTATGTTTCTGTTTTTTCAAAAGTAATAAGTCCGGCTTTTTAAAGTGCTCACTATGGGCGATTAAATCGGCGGGCTTTTTATATTGTGGGTGCTTCATGCCGGGAGTTCGACAATGAGGAGAGATAAATATAGCAAACAAAGCGCGGCGTTGCGCTGGTGTGTCCATATTAAAGTATTCTTTAAAGTCATTCGATTCAATATCAAAGTATTGCACCACAAGCTTGCCATTTTCTTCGATAAGCTGCATCTCTTGGCATTTAAACAAATGATGATGTTGAGACGACAATACCTGCTTTAAACGCGTGTCAGGATCAATGAGGGTAGATTGACAGATATGACAAATGCGCGCCGCGATATCATTTTCAGCGCCACAATCAGGGCAAGCTTTAGAACGAAATCTAAAGTCACACTGTTGAATGTTTGATGACGAGTCCTCTATTAGCCCCTGACAGCGTCTACCAAAGTGTTCAACAATATCACCGTCATTATCCACCAAGCCCCAAAAAGTATTGGCAAATTGGCATACAGGGCAATGCACTTGCACTGGCACAGATTTACTATTGGGTTTTACTTGACCCACTTCAGGAAAATATAAGTCATAACCGTTAGCGGCATAATCAATGACTAAGCAATCTTGTTTATCAGGCGCTAAGCGTAAACCTCGGCCAATCATTTGTTGAAATAAGCTTACTGATGCTGTGGGCCTTAAAATAACAATTAAATCGACATGAGGGGCGTCAAAGCCGGTGGTTAATACAGCAACATTGACGATGAATTTAATTTTCTGTTGTTTGAACTGACTAATAATTTCGTCGCGTTCTGCATGTGGTGTATCTGCTGTAATGAGTGCAGCATCGTCATTTAATAATTTAAGTACTTCTTTTGCATGACGAACTGTCGCCGCAAAAATTAATACGCCTTTACGAGAGTCTGCTAATTGTTGTACTTGTTTTATGATGGCAGTGGTTGCGCGGCCTTGATGGTTGAGTAAATCATCAACTTCCTTTTGCGGAAATTCACCTGTATTACTTGGCTCTAACTGACTAAAGTCATATTGGGCACTTAGTCCATCAAATATTTTGGGTGCGGTTAAGTAGCCTTTTTTTATGAGCGGCCGCATAGGTAATTCAAAAATGCACTTTTCAAATACTGGCTTGTCAGCATTGCCTATTTTTCCATGGTAATGATGTCGATATATCCAACCTAAACCCAATCGATAGGGCGTGGCAGTTAGCCCTAACAGTTTTATTTGTGGATTAATCTTTTTAAGGTGAGTTAATAACTGTTGGTATTGGCTATCTTTATCATTACTGACTCGGTGACATTCATCAATTATTACCAATGAGAATGATTGGCAGAATTGCTCGGGCTTTCGCGCTGCTGATTGCACACTGGCGACCACGGTTTTACCATGGGCTTTTTTTTGCTTTAAACCCGCAGAATAAATATTGGCATCTTCAGTGAGTAAACCCACTTTTTCTGCATTTTGTGCCACGAGTTCTTTCACATGGGTCAAAACTAAAACGTTACCACGGGCAATTCGAGCTAGTTCGGCTATCACAATACTTTTGCCTGCTCCTGTAGGAAGTACCAGCACAGCAGAGTCATTAGATTGCTTAAAATGGGTTATAGCAGCGTTAACAGAGTCTTGTTGGTAATCGCGAAGTGAAATGGTTGCAGACATAAGTGAGTATGAAATGGCTTATTATTTAATATTGATCATGCAGGGTACTGTAGCATGAATACAAGCTAGCGCGGCGCAGTCTATTCAATAAAAGTCGCTGAATACATATCGTTTCAGCATGAGTTGATAGAGTTTTAAGCCAGAATAAATATAAAAAAGCCCCCTCAGTGAGAGGGCAACGAGAATCTGGTTAGGAGTTCTCAGGTTGGTAAGAGGGTGGGGAGTACTTAATAACCTCTTATTTTAAACTACTGTTATTGAGTTTTGTTTAAACGAGACTCTATCAAGGTATCAATCACCGCTGGATCTGCAAGGGTAGAAGAATCGCCTAAGTTGGTTACTTCATTTGCGGCAATTTTACGTAAGAAGCGGCGCATGATTTTACCTGAACGTGTTTTAGGTAAACCGCCAGCCCATTGAATTAAATCTGGGGTGGCTAGTGCGCCAATCTCTTTACGCACCCATTGACGTAGCCCTTGACGTAACTCTTCTGTTTCTTCAACGCCGTTAATTAAGGTTACATAGGCATAAATGCCTTGGCCTTTAATATCATGGGGGTAACCTACAACTGCGGCTTCAGCGACAAGATCGTGTGATACAAGCGCGCTTTCAACTTCAGCAGTACCGAGGCGGTGGCCCGATACGTTAATTACGTCATCAACACGGCCAGTGATCCAGTAATAACCATCCTCATCACGACGAGCGCCGTCACCAGTAAAGTACATACCTCTAAAGGTTTTAAAGTAAGTGAGAGCAAAACGATCATGGTCGCCAAATACGGTGCGCATTTGTCCCGGCCAAGAGTCGAGAATAACAAGGTTGCCGTCTACAGCGCCTTCAAGAATATTACCCATGTTATCAACTAATGCCGGCTGAACCCCAAAAAATGGACGCGTAGCAGAGCCCGGTTTTGCATCTGTGGCGCCAGGTAATGGGCTAATCAAAATACCACCGGTTTCAGTCTGCCACCATGTATCCACAATTGGGCAGGATTCATGGCCAATCACTTCATGGTACCAGCGCCAAGCTTCAGGGTTAATGGGTTCACCCACCGAGCCCATTACCCGTAATGAGCTACCATCAAAACCATCAAACTGTTCTTTACCTTCTGCCATTAAAGCGCGAATTAACGTTGGTGCAGTATATAAAATATTAACTTTATGACGGTCGACCATTTCACCAAGACGAGCTGGATTTGGAGAGTTTGGTACTCCCTCATGAATAAGGATAGTTGCGCCATTGGCTAATGGACCATATACCATGTAGGAGTGACCGGTGATCCAACCCACATCAGCAGTACACCAATATACTTCACCTTCTTTGTAATCAAAAACATACTCGTGAGTCATTGAGGCGTAAACCATATAACCACCAGTGGTATGCAACACACCTTTCGGGTTACCGGTTGAGCCTGAAGTGTATAAAAGAAATAGCGGGTCTTCAGCGCCCATTTCTTCAGCTTGGCAATGCTCTGATGCCGTTGCAACGACATCGCTCCACCATATATCTCGGCCTTCAACCCAGTCGATATCACCACCAGTTCGATTAAGTACAATGACTTTTTCGACACAATCTACATCTGGGTTATTAAGCGCTTCATCAATGCTACGTTTAAGCGGAATTTTACGGCCACCACGCACGCCTTCATCAGCGGTGATCAAGACTTTTGATTTGCCATCAATTACGCGTGATGCAATTGAATCAGGTGAGAAACCGCCAAATACCACCGAATGGATCGCGCCAATGCGGGCACAAGCAAGCATAGCAACTGCCGCTTCAGGCACCATAGGCATATAAATTGTGACTACATCACCTTTACAAACCCCTTGGCTACGTAGAGCATTGGCAAATTTACACACATCAGTATGCAGTTCACGATAAGTGATTTTACGCTGTTCATTGGCATCGTCACCTTCCCAGATGATCGCTACGCGGTCGCCATTATCTTCTAAATGGCGATCTAAACAGTTTGAAGATGCGTTCAATGTGCCATCATAAAACCACTCAATAGACAGGTTATGATCATCAAAAGAGGTTTGTTTAATTTTGGTATAAGGCTTGATCCAATCGATGCGCTTACCGTGTTCTCTCCAAAAACCTTCAGGATTAACCACAGATTCTTGGTACATTTTTTTATACTTATCATTATCGACCAGTGCATTTTTAGCGAAATCGGCTGGTACTTTGTAGAGAGACTGCGAGCTCATATGGCTTCCCTTTGTCAAAATTTGCGTTATGAAAGTATCCTCTGCATGATGATGTTAACTCCATTAGACCTTGGTCTAGTTTTAAAATATCCTTAATATTTAGCTTGTTGCGCGTGTTAACATCTCATGCAAATAACGCAAAATTATTGCATAATTAATAAGCGAATATAATAAAAAGAGAAAGCTATGAATTTAACCTTAGTCGTTGCTGTGATTGCAATTTGCTATGTGTCATTACTGTTTATACTGGCCTGGGGCGCTGAACGTTGGTTTAGTAAAATCACTAATAAAGTTCAAGTATGGATATACGGCTTAAGTCTAGCTGTTTACTGTTCTTCATGGAGCTTCCTTGGCACAGTAGGTCAATCAGCGAACGATTTATGGTCTTTCTTGCCGATTTATCTTGGCCCAATCTTAATTTTTACCCTGGGTTTTGGGGTATTACGCAAAATGGTTTTAGTCTCTAAAGCGCAAAAT
This sequence comes from Shewanella sp. 10N.286.51.B8, assembly GCF_041469325.1. NCBI lineage: Bacteria > Pseudomonadati > Pseudomonadota > Gammaproteobacteria > Alteromonadales > Shewanellaceae > Shewanella > Shewanella sp. 10N.286.51.B8. The sequence goes on along the minus strand of NZ_JBFRKG010000036.1, from coordinate 9,708 downwards.
ATAACCTCGGTAGCCGATTTTATTGCCGCGCGCTATGGAAAATCCCAAGCCCTTGCTGCCATAGTGACCCTAATAGCACTATGCGGCATCATGCCCTATATTGCGCTGCAACTTAAAGCCATGGTATTTAGCCTTAATTTATTTCAACCTGATAATTTACCTTTAAATGGCGTCAGTATCCCTTTGGTGATTACTTTCATTTTGGCTATATTTGCGATTTTATTTGGCACTCGTAAATTGGATGCCACCGAACATAATCCTGGGATGATGGTAGCGATCGCTTTTGAGTCACTGATTAAATTAGTCGCCTTTTTGATTGTCGGTGTGGTGATTACTTATGGTTTTTTTGATGGTTTTGATGATATCTGGCAACAAGCGAAAGACAAAGAACTCATCAACCATGGCACTTTAAATATCGCTTCAATTTTACCGGAAATGCTGGTGGGGATTGCCGCCTTTATGTGTATGCCAAGGCAATTTCATGTGATGGTAGTTGAGTGTGCAGAAGAAGGGGTGTTAAAAAAAGCCCGCTGGATCTTTCCCTTGTATTTGGCCATGTTTGGCTTATTTGTGGCGCCATTAGCCCTTGCTGGTAAATTATTACTTGGTGATACCGTGGCGGCAGACACTTATGTGATTAACCTGCCTTTAGCATTAGATCAGCCTGTTCTCGCCGTTATTGCCTTATTAGGCACGCTTTCAGCAGCGACGGGTATGGTGATTGTTGCTGTTGTGACCATTAGTGTCATGATCAGTAACGAATGGTTAGTTCCAGTTATGCTACGTACTGGTAAAATCACTGGCACTAATTTCAATCAATTTGCGCGTTTTTTATTAAATGCGCGCCGTTTAGCCATCATCATTATTTTGGCCTTGGGTTATTTTAGTTACTTAATATTTGGTAGTAATGAATCGTTATCTCACCTTGGGCAGCTATCATTCGGTGCTTTTGCGCAGCTAGCACCCGCACTCATAGGTGGCTTGTATTGGAAGTATGGTAACCGTGCTGGGGTGTTTTTAGGTTTAGCAGTAGGCTTTTCATTGTGGTGTTATATTTTATTTGAGCGCAGCGTAGGCTTAGTGGGCGATACTGGGATCTTAGCGTCTATTAGCCCGGAAGTGGATGACACTTTAGTGGCGCTATTAGCCAATATTGCCTTTTATATTTTAGGCTCGTTGTGGTTTCGAGCTGGGGTAGCTGAGCGCATTCAAGCCAGCCATTTTATTAATCCAGGCATTATTAAAAAGGACAGTAACCGAAAACATGGGGCGATATCTCAACAAGATTTATTAATTCTTGCCAGTCGTTTTGTTAGTCCAACCCGCGCTTATGAAAGCTTTAGTCAATACTCGCCAGCTGCGGTAAGAAGTGATTCTTGGCATAAAGTGGCTGATGAAGCGTTAATCTCACACACAGAGCATATGCTTGCAGGTGTGCTAGGAGCATCGAGCGCCTCACTGGTGATGGACTCGGTGTTACAAGGTCGCGATTTAGCCCTTGATGAAGTCTTTAGTTTAGTGGATGAAGCGTCAACCAAGGTGATGTTAAGCCAAGACATGTTACGCGGCGCCATTGAACATGCTTATGAAGGCATGAGTGTGGTGGACAAAGATTTAAACTTGGTCGCATGGAATTATAAATATGCCGAGCTATATGATTATCCTGACGGTTTTTTAAAGCAAGGCATGCCAATTAGTGAAGTGGTACGTTTTAACGCTGCCAGAGGCTATTGTGGAGAGGGTGAAATTGATGCTCAAGTAGAAATGCGAGTGCAGCATATGCGCGCGGGCACAGAGCATACCTCAGAGCGACAACGCCGAGACGGTAAAGTGATAAAAATTCAAGGTAATCCAATGCCAGATGGCGGCTTTGTGATGACCTTTACCGATATCACCCAATACCGTGAGCAAGAGAAAGCCTTACTAGAAGCCAATGAAACCCTTGAAAGTCGAGTAAAAGAACGTACCTATGAACTGGCAATGCTTAACAGCGAACTACTAGAAGCAAAAGCCCAAGAAGAAATGGCTAATGCGTCAAAAAGTCGTTTTCTTGCGGCCGTTGGGCATGATCTTATGCAGCCGCTTAATGCTGCAAGATTGTTTACTGCTTCACTAGCGCAATACCCGAATCTTGATTTAGAAGGGCAAACCACTTTATCCCATATCAACAACTCCTTGCGAACAGCGGGGGAGTTATTAACTGATTTATTGGATATATCAAAGCTTGATTCAGGCATGGTGGAGGTTAACCGCCGAGATTTTGCTATTGCTGACTTACTCACAGGTCTTGCTGTTGAGTTTGAGGCTATGTCAAAAGACACTCAAATTCGCTTCAATATGATCCCCTGTAATGCCACTGTCAACTCAGACTTATCCTTACTGAGGCGTATATTACAAAACTTTTTAACCAATGCTTACCGCTATGCTAGAGGCGGTAAAGTGCTGTTGGGTTGTCGCCGCCGAGGAAAGTATCTCGAAATTCAGGTGTTAGATACAGGTTGTGGCATTGATGAGCATGAAACAGAAGAGATATTTAAAGAGTTTAAACGCTTAAATCATCCCAGTAGCCAAAATGTCAGCGGCTTAGGCTTAGGGCTCGCTATTGCTGATCGAATAAGCAAGGTGTTAGATCATCAAATTCAGGTTTCATCAAAGCTTGGTCAAGGTTCAGTGTTCTCAATTATCGTGCCTTTAGGCGAAACCATCAGTGAAAAATCAGCTAAACCAGTGCCAAGCTTAACTCAGCCATTAGCTGGGGTAAAAGTGCTTTGTATTGATAATGAAGAGGCGATATTGGCAGGGCTTGAAAGCTTATTAACTCGCTGGAAGTGCGAGGTGATTTGTGCAACCGATTTAGCTGATGCTCGTATTAAACTTGGCCTTAAAGGGGTTGCTCCTGATATCGTTTTAGCTGATTACCATTTAGATAACAATCAAAATGGCGTCGATGCTATGGATGGTATTCGTTCGCGCTACGGTGAGCATTTACCCGGGATCTTGATAACGGCTAATACGAATAAGGATTTGGTTGAGGATGTACAAAAGCGTGGTTATCACTATATGGCTAAAATGATTAAACCAGCGGCATTACGGGCGTTAATATCAAGTTTAGTGAAGTAGGCCAATGAAGGGTTAATAAACGAAATCAAGCGCGTTAACAGCAAAAGGAAGAGCAATGATAACTGTCTATGGCGATAAAAAATCAGGTAACTGTTACAAAATAAAGCTGACTCTGGCGCTACTCAATATTGATTATCAATGGCAAGACGTGGACATTATGGCTGGAGGCAGCCAAACCAAGGCTTTTTTAGCTAAAAACCCAAACGGTAAGTTACCGGTTATCGAGCTAGATGATGGTCGAGTGCTAGCCGAGTCCAATGCCATCATTGGATACTTGGCCGCTGGCTCGAGGTTAATTCCTGACGATAAATTTAATAATGCCTTAATGTATCAATGGCTGTTCTTTGAGCAATACAGTCACGAGCCTTGTATTGCCGTTGCTCGGTTTATCAAACTTTATCAAGGTATGCCAGTAGAGCGGCAAGCTGAGTTTGATAACTTACAAATTCAGGGGGGTAAGGTATTGAAATTAATTGATAACCAGTTAGCAGGGCAGGCATTTATGCTCGGTGAGCTATTTAGCCTGGCAGATATTGCGCTTTATGCCTACACCCATGTGGCCCATGAGGGTGGCTTTGATTTATCGGTTTATCCCAATTTCCAACAATGGTTAGCTAATGTTGAGTCACAAGCGGGTTTTGTTTCCATGCTCGATTAATCAATCGCGATCTTTTATCTGACCAGCTTAATCATTAGCAGCATTACTGATAACTTAAGCGCGTTGCAGCAAATCGGTTAAGTAAAGTGTGCATGATGTAACACAGTAATAAAGTCGCTACTATGGCAACCAAAATACTGCTAATACGGTAAAGTGCGCTATATATCAGATCGCTCCCTGGGCTTAGGTATTGGCCAAATAAAATACCCAGCGTGGTCATCGCTCCAAAACCAACGCCTGCGCCGACGTTTTCTTTAACATGAACTTGGCTAAATAGCATTAATCCGAACCATAAAACCGGCACTACTAAGATAAGCAGCCCCGACCAATCATAGAGAAACAACTGGGCTAACACACCGAATGTCACTCCAAGAAAGGTACCTATCGCACGTTTAAGGGCATAATTTAATACCCCAGTAAAATGCATCGGATAAAGTAATAAAATTGTGGCAGCTTGCGCCGACATAGAGTCTTGCAGATTAAATATCTGGAACACGATAAAAGATGCTGTGGCGATAGTTGCCCCCAGTAATACTTCATGTCGCATTCGATTTACTGATTTTGCTGGTGGTTTTTGCAATTTTCTGGGTTCAACATCAGGGATTAACGAGACCATGATATAGGCGATAATGATTGCCAGTATTGTGGCGCCGAGATTAGCGCCGATGAGACCGTTTAGATCAGTATCAGGGTAACTGGCAAAATTAAGCATGATGCTCAGATTAAGTAAACTATTGGCACCATAAAGAAAAAAACTGCCGCGGGTCATGGCGGTAAAAAAGCCAACAAACACCCCAAAAATAATCAGGGTCATTAAGACTGGATGGCCACCAAATAAACCACCGATAACGCCTACCACTAATCCAGCTGTGACAGAAGACGCCAACACCTGCCGTGCAACATGGGCGGTAAGCATAGGTGCTAGCCCAAGTAATACCATAGGGGTCACAGTGAAAAACACCCCATTACTAAAGCCGAACAGTTTGCACAAAGTAAAGCCAATCGTGCCACCAGTGGCAATACGTAGACATTGACGTAAATCATTGGCTGTCATGGGATTAAATCTTAGTAACATGATTGTTGCCTTGTGTCGCTGTATATATTTAAAATAACGCATCTATCAAATGTAAGATTTTAATAGATATAGTGCAGCATACTGATGGCTTTAATCTGCCCATGAGCTAATAAGTTCAGCAAACTATTTTCTGGCATTATTTGCACAGTCGCCCGTGCACCCGTTGGCAATGTTCTCATTACTTCGTCATTATCTAAACTTAGATGCAGCCTCATTCTTTGTGCATCACGGACCCAGCGGTCAGATTGTTGCGGGGTAGCTAAACTGCCATTGGCATCGAACTGTCCGGCGCTAACGCCTGCATCAATACTGCTGACATGGGCGTGATATAAACGGCCTGGTTCACCGTCAAAAGTAATCAATGCTTTAGATGATATTGAGACATCACGTAATGCTTTTTCTCTAAAGTCAGCAATAATATCCACATCATCAGAAACAAGGGCAAGTAGTGGCTGACCAACTGCAGCAAAGCCTCCGACCATTATTTGTAGGTTAGTTACTGTGCCGTCTTGATCTGCATGAACTTGGGTATAAGACAGGTTTAATTTGGCTTGGGCTAAGCGGTTTTCGGCCTGACGTACTTTTAAGTTATTGTTACCGTAAACACCTCGGCTCACTTCTAATTGCTTTAAGCGGGCTTGGGTTGCCAGCAAATTTGCTTCAGCCGCAGCGGCATCGCTATCAGCTTGATCGCGTTGCTGTTGGGATACGCCATTGGTTTTGTATAGCGCATCAAGACGCTTGGCTTCGCTGCGTTTTTGTTGCGATGTGGTTTGGCTGGCATTGACATCAGCTTGCGCTGCTAACAAAGAGGCATCTAACTCAGCGTTATCTTGCTGGACTTGCTCTAAAGCCAACTGCGTTTCATCTACCGCCAATTCATAAGGCGTAGGATCGACTTCAAACAGTAATTCACCTTTACTAACAACTTGGTTATTGGTTACAGCAATGGTTTTAATGCGCCCATTAACTTGTGGGGTAACCTTAGTCACAACTCGTGTCGCCATAGCTTGCGGCGTTAATGGCATAGCGGCATCAGCAAACATAAAGTAGCCAAATACCAGCATAAAGCCTGCTATGGCAATTTTTGTTAGCCGAGAAAATTGTTGATCAGGTGTCATATTTTTATTCACTTACTTGTCTGTCGTTTTAGCTAACTTAGTTAGCGCATTATTACCAATCAAGTTAATCATTCTCTCAAACTCAATAAGTTCTTCAGCATTAATGCCTAAGAGCAATTGGCTTCGAATATTGATAATTGTTACTTCGACTTTAGTTATTAAATCTAGTCCAGCAGGTGTCAAATTGACAATTCTGGCGCGTTTATCAAGAGTGCAACAGTGGCGTTCAATGAGTCCTTGTTGTTCTAATTGGGCTAAGGTGCGCATTAAAGAAGGCAGTTCAATTTCTAAGGCATTGGCTAATACTTTTTGACTGAGGTTGTCGCCTAATCGCCACAGTTTCCATAAGGCTGTCCAGCGTGGGTAAGTTAACTCTAAAGGGGCAAGTTCAATGTCAACAGCGGTGCGCCATAAGCGATGCAGACGCCCCAATTGTTCTGCCAGTGATAGCTCTTTCATATGGTCGAATTCTTTTTGCATCATGGTTCCCATTTACTTAGCGTGCTAACTATTATACTTGGTTAGCACGCTAAGTAAATTGATTTTTTATCGCAGTGATATCCCTAGTGTTATATATAACGCTAAGGCAATGATAGAAAAGAGAATAAATTTCAAACAAATAGATGTATCATTTTATGTTAATACTTAAGTCGTAATAGTCAGCAACAAGAATGGATAATTCAATAGGTAAAAGTTGAAATCTAAACACCAATGAAAAAGAATTAAAAGTATTTAGCAAGGATATCCAAGACTAGGTTTATACTGAATTAACTGACTACAACAAAGCACTTCTAACTTTAATCATCATAGTCACTGTGCCGTCACTAACGCGAGTCTGCCTGCGTTTAAACTCGTTCTTATAATTACAGCCTCATTTCCATAACAGCTTCACTAGTCATAGCTACATCTAGCTCACTTCCTTTAAGTGGGTGTTATCCATCCTTTATTCAATGTATTTATTATTAAAAGGTAGACAATGTGGTCGCCATAAAGAAATGCCCATCAATGACTGGCGATAGCCCAATTGATGAAACCTTGTTTGCGCTTATTGCGCAGGATATCGAAGCAAAAGGCTACAGTATTCGGCCAACGGCCTTGCCAGATGCATTAGCGAACAATTTGTTTAATCATCAGCAAGGGATAGAAGCAGACAAGTTTGAAGAAGCAGGTATAGGAAGGGGTGGCGAGTATTTAAAAAATGAGTTTGTTAGAACTGATGCCATTAGCTGGATAACCAATGGATCTGAAGCAGGCAGAGATTGGCTCACTTGGACCGCCAACTTGCAAAGCTTTTTAAATAGACGATTATTTCTAGGTTTGTTTTCATTTGAAAGTCACTTTGCTCATTATGGCCCAGGTGATTACTATAAAAGACACTATGATGCTTTTAAGGGCGAAGCGAATCGAGTGCTTTCAATCGTGGTATATTTTAATCGAGCGTGGTCAGCGTCAGATGGCGGCGAGTTAGTGTTATATCAAGATAACTTCGATAAAGAAGGCATTAAAGTAATGCCATTACTGGGCACGATAGTGACATTTTTAAGTGAAGAGTTTCCCCATGAAGTATTGGCAGCCAAGCGGGATCGATATTCTATCGCTGGTTGGTTTAGGGTTAATACTTCTATCGCTGCTAAAGTCGATCCGCCGAGGTAAGTTATCCGTCTAGATGCGCTTAACCAACAGCTGGGCGATAAGCTGTTTATTTTACTAGCTCTGATAATGAAGCATCATTTTTTATTGAATTTTGACAGGAGAGAGCCGTTGAAATTAGCAGCTGCAATAAAACATTTTTGGTCCTTTGGTATTATCAGCGGACTAATAGTCTCGGTATTGGTAACACTCTTTATTGTCATATGGGAATGGCTCGAAAATCCTGGCGGCATATTTCACGGCGCTGAAGGTACAAATTGGCAATTTGTTTATGACACTGGCATCAGTTGGTTTATGCCTACTTTTATCTATGTCGCTATCATTGCCGCAGTGAGCCACCTCATATATTCAGCGATAAAATGGCTCTTTGATTCAGCTGATAACTCAAAATGAGAGTATTTAATGGGCAAGAGAATAGAATCAGTAATGTAGGTTTTGTGTAGCCAAAGTGATAGCCGCTATGATCGTATTAGCTGACAACAATATAAATGGGCTTTTTATTAAGTGTATCTGCAACAAAAAACTGCCTCAGCAACTAAAGTTTAATGGGTTAAGGTAATGACTTGCATAAGTGTACTTTCATGTCGTGTTAGTGACGTTGATTTATTGCTCAAACAATTTAATTAATGAACACTTTGGTTTTTTTATCAACACTTAAACGTTTTTATGTCATTTAGGGATTTACAGCGACCGCAGCTTGTCATATTATTCGCGGCGTTCGGAGAGATGGCAGAGTGGTCGAATGCACCGGTCTTGAAAACCGGCATGGGTTTGTAGCCCATCTAGGGTTCAAATCCCTATCTCTCCGCCATATTCAAGACGAAAGGCTCATCAGGAATGATGAGCCTTTTTTCGTTTAAATCACTAAAAATATTGAAGATTAATACTATTAATTCAAAATTGCTTTATTGCCTAGTATTTAAATTGCCTGTTTTATAGTCACTTATTTGCCTTGAGAAGATTGACTCAGTCAATGTCACTGCTTTTCATATGAGCAAGCCCCCAGTAATGTTTGCTCAATATGTTTATCCTCGTTTCTTCTAGCATTTTATGCGCTGATAAGAATATTTACTTTTAATTATGTGTATTGGGGGCGTTTTAGATTATGTGCATCATGCTAAGACTCACCGTATAATGCCAACCTATACAGTTTTTACGATTAAAAGCCATTTTATGCCAACTACTAACCAAACGGGTTTGCTAGCGCCTGCTGATAAGAGCGAAATTCATCAGTATTTTAAAATATTTAAACCGTATGGTTTTTTAAGCCAGTTTGTACCTGAAACCCGTAAGAAGAAACATCTACTGGGTGAGCTATTTAATTTCCCCGATAAAACCATGGCCATTGGTCGGTTAGATCATGACTCAGAAGGACTGTTATTACTCACCACTGATGGCATGATGAGTCATAAGATCAGAAGTAAAGGTATAGCGAAAGAATACTATGTACAGCTGGATGGTGATATTACTCCTGAGGCGATTTCATTACTGCAAAATGGGGTTGAAATTGGCATTAATGGTAGTAAATATTTAACTTTGCCTTGTAAGGCGTTCAAATTAGATGAAGAACCTTCGCTTCCCTCTCGGGGTCGTAAAATTCGCGACCCAAGACATGGGCCAACAAGTTGGGTTTCTATTACGCTTTGTGAAGGTAAGAATCGTCAGATCAGAAAAATGACTGCAGCCGTAGGCTTTGCCACCTTAAGGCTAGTTAGAGTGAGAATTGGCGATATACATATTGATAATATGGCTGCTGGTGATGTTATTTCGCTAACTAGTTTTGATGCTGCTTTCTGTTGATAGCATACTGGTGTTTAGAGCTCTATTGCAGCTGCCGTGGGGCTTTATATTGGGTTATCTATTACGTTTGTCAATCTCAACATCAAACTTTAGTTACAGGTAAATCACTAAAAAAATAAAAAGCCAATGGCTTGGTCAACACACTTAAGTAATCCACTAAATTAGCTGTTGTATGATTGAATCAGTAATGGATTTGGGGAACCGTCGATTCATTTGATGATATTCATAAGAGGCTGTAACTAATTTTGTGTAACTGCTTATCAACACGTACTCTATAGAGAGTC